>JAIMBL010000085.1 GCA_023511615.1 Leptolyngbyaceae cyanobacterium HOT.MB2.61 | reverse complement strand
CTTGCACTTTAGCAGACTTGATCCCGCTTGAAAACTAGGCACAGTAAACCTTTGCTGCTTTTTTCAGCAAGCCCTAACTACGTCCCGGAATCCTATCAAACTCCTCGCATCACCCTCAAACCAACGGGTGATCCAGAGTATTTTCCTGTCGGAGTAAAGCATCGATATTCAAAACGCCCCTGACCTGTTCTATAGCTGTCGCCAGGTTGCTTAGAACAGTGGTTTTAAGCCTGGTGGCTATAGCTATATGTCCTTCCAGATTCGATGCCAACCCTGCGCATGCATCCAAATATTCAATTTCCTGAAGGGCCTGTGAGAGTCCAGAACGCTATTCAGTTAAATTCATTTGCCCGCGATAGCCAGTAATGATACGGCTACCATCTTTAAGGATGTGAATTTCCATTTGATCGCTCGCCCAGGTCAGGCGATCGTGGAATGCAGGATTGAACACATGCACTCGCTGATTGCGGGAAGAAACCAGGGAATCTGGTGTGTGGACAGCAAGGGATTCAATGTAGGGACCATCCACCAAAATATCTAACTCGTCCAGTAATGCCTGAGCACCGGCAGGCGCGTATGCCCCTTGCAGTTCTTCCAGCGTAAATCCAGTGAAGGACATCACATTCAGTCCATGTGCTTTAGCTTGATGGGCTAGTTGAGCTAAAGCAGGAGCCTGCCAGAAGGGTTCTCCCCCAGAAAAGGTCACGCCTTCATTCCGTGAATTGTTCAAGATTTTTTTCAGCAAAACCTCAACCGCAACCAATTGATTCATTTCAAAAGACCAGGATGCGGGGTTGAAACACCCTGGGCATTCTCGCAAGCAACCCTGTACCCAAATCACAGCACGGCATCCTGGACCATTGACCTCTGATTCGTCCACATACCCCATGATGTTGAGATAACCGGGTGGAATTTCCATCAGCGTCAGGTAGGGGTTGGGTTTGCAGCCTGGCATGATCGTTACTCCTTGCATGGTCAATTTCGCGATTCATAATTTATAGCGGTAGTTATTGTGGTGTGGTTATTGTGGTTAGGACGGGGTGCAGGGGTGGAACCCCCGGCTAGGGGCGGAGCCCCCACTTCCTCTATCAAGACCTGATCTCCTGATACCCTACTCCCCAAACCATCTCTCTATTGCACTTCCACGAGTCGTTTAGAGATTGAATCATGCTCGCATTGAAGCAAGACAGTGTGAGGAACTTGTGAGGTTTCAGGGAAGTATAGCTATAGCTGTTTCAGATGTAATCTGGTTCAGCCGCAATCCGGTTCAACCAGGGATAGTCCCTGAGGGGGCAAGTCGGGTGGTTATGGCTACACGTTCTGCCGAATGGCTTCAACCAGGCGATCGCACTCGGCCTCCAGGGTGAAGTAGTGAACACAGGCGCGAATACAATTGGGGTTAAGGATTGTCCGTACCAGAAGGTTCTCCTTTTCCAGGGAATTCACCAGTTGGGGATGGGACTGACCTGGCACTTGAAACGAGACAAGCCCTGCTTCTGGCGGTTGGATTCGCAGGCAGGAGACACCGGGTAGCGCCATCAACTGCTGCCAGAGGTAGTGGCTGAGGGACTGGATGCGCTGATAACGGTCCCGGGTAGTGCCCGCCTGATGGTGAAGGGCGATAGCCTCCCGCAGTCCAGTCATTAAGGGAAATGCAGAGGTTGCCACTTCATACCGCTGCCCATCCGGTTTCCATCCGGTTGGATATCCGCCCGCATCGGTGGTAATACTGCGCCATCCGGCAAAAGTAGGGTGGAGGTCGTCCCTCGCTTCCGGTCGGACGTAGAGCCCTCCTACTCCCTCCGGCCCGCACCACCACTTGTGCCCGGTAAAGGCGTAAAAATCTACCTGCAACGCATCCAGTTGGAGGGGTAACACCCCTACGGATTGGGCCGCATCCACCAGAACTCTAACAGGGTAATGTCCTGAGTACCCATGACAGGCTGCCACAACCTCTGAGAGTGGAAGCACCTGCCCGGTATTCCAGAGGATGTGACTGAGAACAACCAGGCGAGTATTGGGTTGCAGGTGGCTAGTAATTACCTCAACAGGGTCGCCACCATTCAGGGTTTTGCTCAGGGGACAGGTAGATACTTCAATTCCAAACCGGCGCTGAATTTCCTGTGCCGTTGCAATGACACTGTGATGTTCGCAGTCCGTCAGCAGCAGATGGTCGCCCGATCGCCAATCCACTCCCCACAGGGCGATGTTGCAACCAACTGAGACATTTTCGGTGAGGGTGATGGTTTGCGGAGTGGTGCCCAGCTCGGTCGCGATCGCCCCCCTCAGTTTTTCCATTTCGTCCATCACCCAGGCATAGGCTTTGCCCGAAAACGGTCCCAACTCCTGGATGCGCTGGTAGGACTGCTGGATGGCTGCGATCGCCCCCTGGGGCATTGGGCCCTGCCCTCCGTAGTTGAAATACCCCTTGTTCTGCAAAGCTGGAAACTGCTGGCGATAATTTTCAAGGGCTATCTGAGACATAAGTAGCTAGGTGCAATTAAATTAAACATGGTTTTGGAGGTGGAGGGGGGTTCACCCCCTGCCTGGGGGCAACGCCCCCACTCCCCTTGCTTCCAATTAATTATGTCTACCTACTTAGAAACGTTGGTAGACCTAACAAGGTAATGATGAGCGGCGCCAGCCGCCATTATTAACAACTCAAAAATCATTACGATTTGGGCACTACCGAAACGTTGATCATAGTCAGAGAATAGAATTAGTAAATTCAGGAATTAGGTTAGGGGCAGGTTTCCTGAATAGCTTCATGAGATACTGACTGGGCTGCCCCCGCACAATTTGCACCATCTACTCAATTCCCTAATCCGGGATTGGTTTTTGCAACTCCTGATTAGCAGTCCCCCTTAGCTGCTAGCATTGAGCTATTGACTGAATTTACAGAAGGATGCATCGGGTAACTGTGTGTTCTGGAACACCTTTTTGATTCGCATCTACCGGTTCTTGCTTATCAGGTTCGGAATATAGGTCACAGCTAATTGAATTTCTAAAATGTAATTATTACTGCAAGTAGCCATTCCGCTAGTCGCTTACTGTCAACAGACGCATGCTCATTGATGCCGAACTGCTACTGAACTATCAACGCTGTAGCCGACGGGCGTTTCTGGATAAGCACGGCGATTTAGCACAACGTGATCCACCAAACGATTACCTGCTCAAGATTCTACAGGATAGCCATACCAATCGACAGACGATTATGGCGAATCAGGTCTTTTGCCAGCCCACCTATTCCCATCGAGACTGGCAGGCAGGAGCCTCCGCAACTCTGGAACTGATGCAGCGTGGCGTAGAGCGGATTTATCAGGGAGTGCTGCTATTTAAAGGAGAAGATGGGGTAACCCTCGCCAGCAATCCTGATTTACTGATTAAACAGCCCGGTCAATCCTTTTTTGGAGACTGGCTCTATCTTCCAATGGATATTAAGTTAGGTAAGCGCCCCAAACTGGAATATCAAATCATTGCGGCTTACCATACCTACGTGCTGGCTCAGGTACAGGGAGCCTGGGTGGAGACGGCATGGCTGCTTTTGCGAGAGCGGGGACGTTACGCCGTTGATCTATGGGAAATGTTGCCCAAAATGCAGGAGATTCTGGACGAGTGCATCTTGACGCTATCCCAACCCCAGGAACCAGAGGTCTTTATTGCTCGCAACCGATGCAGTCTCTGCCACTGGTTTAGTCATTGTTACTCGCTAGCAAAAACTGACCATCACCTTTCTCTGCTTCCCGGCGTCACTCCTGCCCGCTATACCCAGTTGCAGGTGCTGAACCTGACAACGGTGCGGGCCCTGGCAGAAGTTCACCCGGCCCAACTGGAACCCTTACCTGGATTTGGTAGAGAAGCCGCCTATCGGCTGGTGCGCCAGGCTCGCTCCACCTTACAGAATCGGGCTCTGCTGATTGAAGAAAATATAGACTGGACTCCACCAACGGCTCGTTCAGCACTACCAGCCCGCCAACCCCAAGTTTTTTCGGCGGAGACAGAATTACCAACGGCTCCAGTTGAACTTTATTTTGACATTGAAGCTGAACCTGCTCTGAATCTGGTCTATTTGCATGGAGTGTTAGTAGTAGATCGTCAGGCTAAAACCGAAACCTTTCATTCTTTTATTGCCGAATTTCCCGAAGAAGAGGCCACTGTCTGGCAGCAGTTCCTAGATCTGGTCTGGTCTTATCCAACAGCTCCTATCTATCACTTCTGTCCGTTTGAGCTACAAACGGTTGAGCGCCTGGCAAAACTTTACGGTACGCCTTCCCATCAAATCCAGCCTCTGCTGACCCGCTTCGTCGATTTGCACGAGCGGGTCACGCGCTTGGTGACACTTCCAGTCGAAAGCTATGCCCTCAAGCCGATCGCTCGCTGGCTGGGTTTTGAATGGCGGGACCCAACCGCAAACGGGGCCCAATCAATCTACTGGTACTCTCAATGGCAGCTTACGGGCGATCGCACCTACCTCGATGCCATCCTTGCTTACAACGAAGACGACTGCCGCGCAACCTACCGTATTAAGGATTGGCTCGTCAATTTTTTGCAGAGTGTTTACCAGGCGGAGTTAGCCTAGTAGTCTGTCAAATTTAATTTGATGGGTAGCGAATACCCAGGAGGTGAATGAAGGTTAAATTTTAGGGTCTGCGACCCGTCAAAATTTCCCCGACGCAACATTAGTGTTGCAAACACCAAATTTCGCAACATGGAGGTTTGGAGCTTCGCCCCCAGGCAGGGGTTCCCCCCCGCACCTTCAACAAAATTTTCGTTTTGCTGTATCAGGACATTTTTGCTTTACCAGGACATTAAGGATGATGAGTGAAGGTCAAGTTATTCAGCTCTCAGTTTTATCAGACGAAGCATTGTTAGAAATCTGTAAGGCGGCGGAGGTGATTGCCTGCGAGTGTCCGGGCTATCTGGCTCGAGTTTTGCACCAGGTGCGGGCATTTCGGCATTACACTACAGCCTGCATCGAACAGTTTCCGGCAGATGCCGAGACTCATCGCTGGTTGGCAGAGCAAGCTGATCAGGTTGAAACCATTCTCTGGCAAACGATGATGGAGTTAATGCGTAAGGAACAACTGATTGATGATTCTGAGCAGATTTTGTTGGATAAGCTTTCTGAGAGGGCACGAGAGATTGCCCTCAAACAACTTGGGCAAATTTCATAGTTCCTTCGCTTCTCCTGGCTTGCCGGTGAAAGAATAGTTTATGCTACTCTTTCATCCAAGACAAAATTCCTGGAATATTGATTTTGTTTTTCACCAAACTCTCAGGAGAGCCGTTCCTTCAAACCCTAATGAAGTCCTTTAGTGACGCTAAATACAATTCAGCAGAGACAGGCTGTGGGCATAGGCTACAGGTCTTCATGGCAACAGTGGTGCCAGTTGCCCTTCAAAGATACTTCTGCAACAGCAGCTCTAACTTCTCTTTTGTTGTTGGGGGTACTTTGTCCAGGGGGGTCAAAATGGCGTACTTCAGGGCTGAGTGGGCGTCGGATTCAGGGGGATTGTCGGCCAGACGACGAACAGTTTCTTGAATCACTTTCTGAGCATTGATGGCATTGCGTTGCAGGTTGGCAATCACCATATCCACAGTGACACTATCGTGGTCGGGGTGCCAGCAGTCGTAATCAGTTACCAGTGCCAGGGTTGCATAGGCAATTTCTGCTTCCCGTGCCAGTTTGGCTTCAGGCAGGTTGGTCATGCCGATCACCGTGGCCCCCCAACTGCGATAGAGATTGGATTCAGCCCTGGTGGAAAAGGCAGGACCTTCCATGCAGACATAGGTGCCCCCACGATGAAGGGTCACATCGGTCAGGTTCAGGCTGGCCACCGCATCTGCCAGAATGTTTGCCAATTTCGGACAGACTGGATCACCAAAGGCAATGTGAGCGACGATCCCCTCCCCAAAGAAGGTGGAGATGCGATTTCTGGTGCGATCAATGAACTGGTCAGGAACCACCATGTCCAATGGCCTGGCTTCTGCTTTGAGGGAGCCGACAGCCGAGGCAGAAATTAAATATTTGACCCCCAGGCTCTTCATTGCGTAGATGTTGGCGCGAAAGGGCAGTTCGGTTGGCAGCAGGTGGTGATTGCGTCCATGACGGGCCAGAAAAGCCACCCGTATTCCGTCTAAAGTTCCCACAATCAGTGCATCAGAAGGCCGACCAAAGGGTGTGTCGATCTGCACTTCTTCCACTTCTTTCAGCGCTTCCATCTTGTAAAGGCCACTGCCACCAATGATGCCGATCGCCGCTTCTGCCATGCCAATTGCTCCTAAAACCCAGCCTGCACTAGACATTCTACAGTGGGTTTTCTCTTTGTCTTCCCGATTACACTGTTAAATGAAGAAATGCTATTCAGGGTTGCTGAATCCTGCTGCGAAATGGGTATCCTGAGCAGACAGGGGTTTAAGCCAATCGGTTTGCCAATCGGGGTTCTCACTTACCGGATTTTTTCATGCTCACGCAAGCCTCTCGCACAATTCACTTTCCTGAAGAAGGTACAACTGCGATCGCCCGCCTTCCCGAAACCACCGAACACCTTGATTTACTTCGTTCTGAGTTAGGTTTTAAGGGACCCCGCCCAGTCATTGTTTTAGTGGGGGGTGCCAATGGTTTGCGGCACTACCATATCGCCCGGCTCCATACTCTGTTTGTTCATGTACTGGCTCCCCTGGCAGAGTCCTTGGAGGCTGTTGTACTGGATGGGGGGACGGACACTGGCATAATGCGCATGATGGGTCATGCCCGCAGCCAGACAAAATCAACCTTTCCCCTGATTGGGGTTTTGCCCGCAGGGATGGCAGCCTTGCCTGGTGAACTTCCCCCCTGCCCCGATGCCGCCCCTCTAGAACCTAACCACACTCACTTCATGCTGGTTCCCGGTTCGTACTGGGGTGATGAATGTATCTGGCTGTCTAAAATTGCCAATGTCTTAGCTCAGGGGACACCCGCCGTGACGGTATTAGTCAATGGCGGCGAAATTACCTGGAGGGACGCTCTTGAAAGTGTGCGGGCAAACCGTCCTGTTGTGGCGATCGCAGGTAGTGGACGGGCCGCGGATACCCTGGCCTTGGCGCTTAAAGGGAAAATTCTGGACAATCGTTCTCAGGAAATTGTCGCTTCAGGACTATTGCGGGCGGTTGACCTGAAAGATACGGAGGGGCTTGCAAGCATTATTCGGCAAACTTTCTACAGATAAATCGGTAGGAGCAGGGAGTGGAGTATGAAGTGAAGAGGTGAATGGGTGGATGGGTAGATGAGTAGATGGGTAGGTGAGTAGGGGGGGCATTATGCTGGTTACTAAAAAAACTTCGAAAGCTGTCAATAATTTGCTCTGATCGGGATAAGGTATACCCAAGAATCTACGTCTCGTCTAGTGACAGGTTATCGTCATGCTAAAGGAGTCATTGAGGTTGGTCACCTCTATCGACACCTCTAGCGCTGGTTGACAGGGTATACCGATGACTACCATCCGTTCATCTACCAGTGAAGCTGCTTTTCCGTCGGTTGCGGCTTCGTCCGAAAGGCGAATTAACGAAGTTTTTATTTCCTACTCCCGACGAGATAGGGGGTTTGTTCAGGCTTTAGATAGTGCTCTACGGAAGGCGAACCATGACCTCTGGGTTGATTGGGAGGATATTAAACCCACCGAGGACTGGTGGGAGGCGATTAAAGCGGGAATTGAAGCAGCGAACACGCTTATTTTTGTCCTTAGCCCTGATTCGGTAGGATCCAAAGTCTGCCGCCAGGAGGTCGAACACGCTGTTGCCAACCACAAGCGGCTGGTACCCATTGTCCGGCGGGAAGGGTTTGATATTGAGCAGGTGCATCCTACCATTAATCGGCATAACTGGATTTTTTGTCGCGAAACCGATGACTTTGAACAGGCACTTCAAACGCTGATTGCTGCGATTGACACTGATCTGGAGTACACCCGCATGCACACTCGCTTGCAAATGCGGGCGATCGAGTGGGAAAAGAAGGAACGCAACGAAAGTTGTTTGCTTCGGGGGAATGATCTGGAAGAAGCAGAACAATGGCTGGAGAAGGCATCCAGTCAACAGCCAGTTCCAACGAAATTACAAGAAGAGTACATCGGTAGCAGTCGTCGGGCGGAGTCGGCTCGTCAGAAAACGGAAATTAAGCGGCAACGAATTGCTCTAGGGTTTATTGGGGTGGGATTGCTGATTGCCCTGGGGTCGGCTGGAGTAGCATTTTTCCAGCGGCAGATTGCAGTCAAGGAGAAGTTAAATGCTGAACTTCATGCTAGAAGCCTGACAGCCGAAAGTTTGTTAGCATCCGGGCTGCAAACGGAAGCCCTGTTGGAGGGATTGAGGATTGGGCAACAGCTCAAGCAACATCGTCAGCTAGTAAAACCGGAGATCTGGACACGGGCGATCGCAGCTCTGCGCGAAGTGACCTACGGGGTCAATTTGCAAAATACTTTAAGTGGCAAAGGTTTCCTTTACGACGTTTCCTATAGCCCGGATGGAGAAACCATTGTCGCCGCTAACAGCCATGGCGCGATCTTGCTCTGGGATAAACACGGAAAGCTGGTGCAGGAGTTGAAAGGACATTCTGGTAAAGTTTATGCCGTCAGTTTCAGCCCAGATGGGAAACTCATTGCCTCCGCTGGGGAAGACGACGCGGTGAGATTATGGCGCATCAGCGATGGGAAACCACTCCGCTCCCTCAAAGAGCACCAGGGGAACGTTTTAAGCGTCAGCTTCAGCCCGGATGGCAGAATGATTGCCTCTGGTAGTGTGGATCGGACTGCGAAGCTATGGAATCTGGAGGGGCAGGTAGTAGCGACTCTTAAAGGACATACCGATGCGGTGGAAGCGGTCAGCATCAGCCCAGATGGACAGGAAGTTGCAACGGCCAGTAGTGATGGTACCCTCAAACTCTGGAATGTTCGTGGGCAAGAGCGGAGAACTCTGAAAGGTCATCAGGAAGCAACTTATAGTGTCAGCTATAGTCCGGATGGTCGCCTGATTGCCAGTGGCAGTGAGGATAGAACCGTTCGGCTCTGGAGTCGTGAGGGAAAGCCGCTACGAGTTTTGAAAGGGCATCGGGATGCCGTCTGGAAGGTTGATTTCAATTCAGATGGTAAACTCCTGGCTTCAGGGAGCGGGGATGCCACTGTTAGAGTGTGGAATAGCGATCGCACAGCCGCCATTGAAGAATTTGGACAGGAAATCCGGGTGTTAAAAGGACATGGTGATACGGCATTTGGTGTCAGCTTTAGCCCAGATCGGCAAACATTAGCCACTGCCAGTGCCGACAAGACGGTTAAAATTTGGGGCGTTGAAAGCGAACAGAGTCATATTTTGCGAGGGCATCGCAGCAATATTCGCGGTGTTAGCTTTAGCCCAGACGGTAAGTTGCTGGCCTCAGGCAGTGAAGACCGCACTATCAAGCTCTGGGATCGCGATCGCCAGGAGTTAAGGACACTCAGGGGGCATTTAGCAGAAATTAGCAGCGTTAGTTTTAGCCCTGATGGTTCTCTCCTTGCTTCCAGCAGCGAAGATGGCACGGTTAAGCTGTGGAAGCTGATGGGGCAGACACTGAAGACCTTCAGCGGGCATGAGGGGGCTGTCTGGACGGTCAGTTTCAGTCCAGATGGCACCCAGCTTGCCTCCGGTGGCGAGGATGGAATAGTGCGTTTGTGGAGTTTGAATGGAAGTCAATTAAAAACTTTGAAAGGGCATACAGGCGAAATTGAAAGTGTCAGCTTTAGCCCGGATGGTACGATTCTGGCGTCTGCCAGCGATGATAAAACCGTCAAACTGTGGGATGTGGAAACAGGAGAGCAACTCACTAGTTTGAACGGTCATCAGCACTATGTGATGACCGTCCGCTTCAGTCCCAATGGAGAAGTGCTCGCTTCGACTGGCTACGATCGCTCCATCCTGCTCTGGAAACGAGAGCCGCCAGATGCGGCAGATCAAAATAAAGTGCGATTCCGGTTGGCTCAAACCCTGAGGGGACATGAAGGGCCGGTAATTGCTCTCAGTTTTAGCCCCGACAGTCAAACCCTTGCCTCCGTTGGCAATGACCATATGGTTCGGCTCTGGAGCCTGGAAGGGCAGCAAATTAAAAGTCTACACGGGCATCAGGACTGGCTGCGAGATATTCACTTTCATCCCAATGGCACCATGATTGCCTCTGCGGGGGAAGATGACACCATTATTTTGTGGGACCTGGACCTCGATCGCCTGATGAGCCGGGGTTGTCGCTGGTTACAGGATCATTTGAAATACAACCCAACCTTGAGTGAGCGAGATCGCCACCTTTGTCATGGAATTCAGTAGCACCTCAGCCCCCTGGACAAAAATGCATCACCGACTTCGCAGCTTCCTATCAACCTTTTGCCTGACTCTGCTGAGTATAGTTCTCTTCACAGGCTTAACTCAAACCTCCCAGGCATTTGCCCCTCCCATTCCTCCAGTCACATCCACTCAAGCAATCAGCGACCTCCACACACCAGACGGAGTCATCATTGCTCAAATTGATGGAGCTGAACAACTTCTTGCCAGCAATGGGTTTAACCCCCAAACCGATAGCTTCAGCTTTGAAAACTATGGCGGCAAGCCTCCCCTGGAAGACTACAACAAAATTTTGCCATCCAGTTTTCTGGTGCAGTTATTTGGCCCCGACGGTGTTTGCCAGAACCAATCTGACTCTTCTGGCAACTGTATTCTGACCGCCCCCGCTGAACACTGGCGGCAGAAACAAATCGATAATTTAAGTCATGGACGCTGTGAAGGTATGGCAGTCGCCAGCCTGCTCCTTTGGTTAGCCGATCACAGAAAAAAGGTTCCCTATGCACCACCCTACATTCCCACTACGACTGAACTAGGGGGAGCAGGTACTGTTAGCGAACTCACTAAGGACAAAGCAGAGCGATTAATTAACTTCTACTTCCTGTTGCAGAGCCTGCAAGAAGTGGCCGATCGCAGTGCTGCCAGTCGCCTTCAACCCCCCGCCCAACTGTTGCAATGGCTGATTCAGGGGATACAGCAAGATTTTTTCTACACCATTGGCGTTTATCGAGGGCAGGGGAATTTCCTGACCCAGGGCCATTCCCTTACACCCTATGCAGTTAAGCAGATGAATGATGGTTCACACCGGGTATATGTATACGACAGCAACTACGCTGCCAACGAAACGAACAGTACCAACCGCTATTTAACCATTAATCCCGATCAGACCTGGAATTACACAACCGAAATTGAGGGGCAAACACTGAACTATGAGGGCAATGCAACGACACAAAATCTGGAACTCACCTCATTTCGCGATCGCGGCACCAATCAAAACGGACGTTACTACTGTCCTTTCTGCCAGGACGCCAGCACTGTGAAGTTTTCCTTTATTGGCGAAGCGCAAATGGAAGTTGCATGGGTCAAAGTAAATGACGATCAAACGCTCTCCTATCAAAGAGCAGGTGGGTATAATCCCCAAACTCAGGACTACTTTAAGGAAATCCCCCGTACGCAATTTGATCATGTCAAGGGAGGGTTAGGCAGAAAAGTTTATCCCAGCATTCGGATTCCACAGGTTCCTTATACCCAGGCAGACCTCATCCCAGCGGAGGTTAGAAAGTATTATCAGGTCAAAATCTGGGCCAAGGACTGGGTTGATCGGATAAAAGGAGATTTGTTTATGACCGGCCCCAGCTTTGTTTTGGGCTATGAAGGGATTGATGTCAGCCCGGACAAAGGGTTTGTTACAACCATTAGTCCTGATGCATTGGGAATGGCAATTAAGGCATTTGAGGAGACTGAGCTTTCCAATATTTTCTATGCCACTGATGCTCCTGACGATCCAGATGTCAGCTACCTTTTTGAACTTGGCGAACTCAGTCTGGAAGAAAACGAGCGGGTAGACTTGAGAATCAACCCATCGCAACTGACCGTTTCTCTAAAACAAAGCGGCGAGGGAAGCCAGGATACCTACGATTTAAGCGTCACTCGCATTAGCAAGGACGAAGCTCCTTTCATTTTCGAGTCAGAAAAATTAACCAGGAATAGCCAATGTGCCCAGGTAGACTTCAGCAACTACCGAGGTGGCAACGATGAAATTATGATTTCTGTAGATAGTACGGGTGACGGTAGCTGTGATACTGCTGCTGCTCCGGTCAAGGGAGGCTCTAGAAAGAAAGCTTCGAAAAAATAAGAATTGCTGGGAAAGTTTCCGCTACCTGGGTAGCTGAAGAAGATGGGGCACATGGGTCAACTCACGGTTCAATATCGGCAACGGAACTTTTCGAAATAAAGCTCTCCTGAGAGTTTGGTGATAAGCGTCGCTTATCACCCAAACAAGATCAATATTCCAGGGATTTTGTTTTAGATGAAAGAATAGCGTAAGCTACTTTTGCATCGGCAAGCCAGGAGAACCAGAAATAAAGGCTTTCCCACCGGCGAAAGCCTTTCACAGTCCAGATAAAATTGCGAGACTGTTTCTATAGACCTGTGATGTCGATAAAGTTGTAATCGATATAGGAACCAATCAGCCTGCCGTAGTTGGAGTTGTTTTCCTTACCACCGGAGCCCTCCTGAACGACACCAAAAATGTCAATCTGCATTGCGACATAATAGCGCCCGTTGCCAATCCAGCCGTCCCATTGCTGGGCGGTTGGTAATTGGGGAGTCAGGGTAAAGTAGGCAGGAGCGCTGGTATTTGTGATGTTGCTGTCGAAGGCTATAGTGTCTCCTGTGGTTCCCCTTCTGTTGAGTGGAGCAATACTTGCCAGGGCAATGACGTAATCGCTACCGTCGATGATGTCGTCATTGGAGAAGTAGTAGCGAACCAGGATGCGACTGGAACCCGTGGCGGCGTTGCCAATGTTTTTAATGGAGCCAGTGAGTCGAATGGTCTGACCAGGAGTTGCGGTTGTCTGGGTTACACTCAGTCCATTTCCCAGAATGTCTGGTCTGAGGGTATCTTTGATCCCGATCGCCGCCGCTACCGCATTGTTGATTTCATTAGACTCAGAAACCTGGCTGGCTGAGTCGATAATCATGCCAATGTAGTAGGTCTGGTCACCTCCCCACCAGAGGTCAGTGGCAGGAAGCATTGGAATATCTTTAAACCCGGTGAAAGTCTGGTTGGGTGCCAGGTTACTGATAACCACATCCAGATCGCTGAAGCCAGTGTTGGGGTCAATGTTGCCCAGCAGGCGATCGCTGGTTGTGATTATGTTATCCCGCGACAGATAGAAGGATACCCGAAACTCCTGGGGAGTGTAGCTGACGCTGGTATTTCTGACTGAGTAGTAAACGCGGATTGTAGACAGGTAGTTAGGATCGCCAGACTTGAGGCTGACCTGAGTAGGTAACGCCTGCCCATTGGTTCGTCTGACACTGAAGCTGTTTGCCGGAGGGGCCAGATCAACCTGTTGAGCAGGAACACCACCAATATTCAGAGCGTATTCGGTTGGTTGAGTCGATGAGGAAAAGACACGGATGAAATAGGTACCAGCAGTCAGAGACAGATTAGTAAACTGCTCATCAGCAGTGTCTGCATTGGCTGAAACCGCGACGATTTCCGCCTGGCTGTCCAGAATGCCGTTATTGTTCAGGTCTCGAATGAGTTGAATATCAGCATTGGCGGTCAAGCCTGTGAGGGACAGATTAAAGGTGGTGAGCCCATTAATGGTGAATCGATAGTAGTCATTTTTATCAGCGTTGCCACCAACCGTATCGCTGTAGAAGCCAGTCGCATTACCGACTGTGCCAATGTTGAAGGCGGAAGACATGGTGTTGCCAGCCAGATCCACCCTGGATGATGTCGTCATGACACTGGCAATTCGCCAATTCAAATCACCGACTGGAGCAAGGTTTGTAAACCCGGCCAGCGCTGTTCCGTTCATATACCAGAGGATGTTTTCTCCAGTTCCGTAGTTACGCCAGACGATGTCAGGTTTGCCATCTCCGTTAAAATCTCCTGTACCAGCGATGCTAAGGGCTGGATAGGCCAGTGGAAGGGATGCTGAGGATTGAAAGCTGATTCCATTCATCAACCAGATAACATTTTCACCCGTGTTGGTGTTGCGCCAAACAATGTCTGGTTTGTTATCGGCATTGAAGTCCGCAATGGCTCCAATCTGCATGTGGGAACCAAAAACAGGAATGAGCGAGACAGCACCCTGAAACGTGGTGCCATTCATGATCCAGACGACGTTTTCAAAAGTGGAGTAGCTGCGCCACAGGATGTCAGGGCTGCCGTCCCCGTTGAAATCCGCAACTCCTGCAATCTTTAGATTGGGGTCACCGACGGGGATGAGGTACTGGGGAGAGCGGAGACCGCCGTTACCATCCATGAGCCAGACCACGTTTTGGCCAGTGGCGTAGTTTCTCCAGATGTAATCGGGGATGCTATCCCCATCCATGTCTGCAGTGGCTTCCAGTTTCCAGTTGAGGTCGCCAACAGGAGCGTTGTATTGGACTCCTCCAATATTGGCACCATTCATCTGCCAGACGACATTTTCACCAGTGGCATAATTGCGCCACAGCAAGTCTGAGCGGGATTTGCTGACAGTGCTGACGCTGAGGGTGTAGTTGGTGCTGACGCTGGTGTCGGGTAGAAAAACCCGAATGTAGTAGTCGCCTGCGTCAAGCGGTTCAGTTGTGAGGGCGTCTGCAATGGTACCTGCGTTGTATGAGCTAACTAGCGTGCCGCCACTGTCTAACAACTCTAAATCGGCGTTAGCCGTCATATTGTTGAGTGTCAGGATGACGCTACTACGCCGGCTGAGCCGAAGGCGAAAGAAATCTTGAGTATCGGTGGGATCGAGTGAGTAACTAGAATCGGTTGCGCTGTTAGAAAAAACTTGAGTAGTAAAGCTTGAGTGAATAGTCCGAGTAGTTGCAAGACTGTTATCAGGAAATTGAGAATTATCAGCCATTACTTTGCCTCCGCGATCGCAAAGCTAGCTTTCCCCAGGGCTATTCTTAGATTAGCATTCAAACAGCAAATTCACGAAATTTTCTAAAAGAGATGAAAGTTTTGAATGAATTTCTGTACTTCCACGGAAAGCTTTTTCATTTTGACTTTTGCTATTGGAGTGGCCTGGTAAATTTACCGACATTCATACAATTTGGGCAGTTCAGTTGAAGAATTGAAGGGATAGACTCACGTATGATTTTGAATACAACCTTAAAAACTTCTGATGATTTCTGGACAAGTCAGTGAAAACAGCTAGGATTCAAAAAACATTTAAAGAATTGCTCAAATTGATAGAGAAATGGCTAATCCAGAACAGTGGACTGCTTCCTGTCACAATTTATTTCCAACCCCGTTGTTTGTGTTTAGTTTGAAGGAGCATGACAAACTTAACCAACACCTTCTAGCGTTAATTTATCGTCTGAAGCAGTCAGACCCTGGTCACACAGCTTCTAATGTGTTGGGTTGGCATAGTAAGGTAAATTTGTTTGAACTGAGCGAAATTCAACCATTCAAGCAATTGGTTGATGAGGCGATCGCGCAAGTTGCTCAGGCAGTAGGCTATGGAAATGTCAGGATTACAGCGGCTAATTGTTGGGCCAATGTAAATCCCAAGTATGCCAGTAACAAAATCCATGACCACGCCAACTGTCTATTCAGTGGCGTCTACTACGTCCAAACCCCAAAAGACTGTGGTAGCTTAATGTTTTACGATCCCCGCAGTGCGAGGACGTTTTATAAGCCAAATGTCCAGAGCTATACGGCCTATACAGCTGATGCAGTTGCCCATGTGGCTGAAGCGGGATTATTGTTGATTTTTCCAAGCTGGTTGAAACACGGAGTAGAACCCAACTTAAGTGATGAGGACCGAATCAGCATCAGCTTTAACTACGTGTTTACCTGATTTGCGGTTTGATCAGGCACCAATGTCAGCCAGAATGTCTGTGGCGTGAGTGTCGGTTTTGACAGTGGAATACACATGGCTGATCTTGCCGTTGCCATCAATCACGTAGGTAACCCGTCTGGCATAGCGCATCCCGCTCATTTCGCCCTCAACATCATAGGCTTTGGTAATAGTGCCGTCTGTGTCGGTCAGCAGGGGAAAAGGGAGGTTAAATTTTTCAGTAAATGCCTTGTGAGAGGCTTCGTCATCCATGCTAACGCCAAGAACGGTGATGCCTTTGCTGAGGTAATCATTATAGCTGTCCCGAAAACTGCACGCCTCTTTCGTGCAGCCGGGGGTATCGTCTTTGGGATAGAAGTAGAGTACAACCGTCTTGCCTGCAAAGTCAGAGAGGGAGACGGTGTTTCCGTTTGTGTCTGTAGTCGTGAAGTTTGGGGCAGTATCGCCAACGGACAGAGGCATAGTTTTGCTTCCCTTCGGACGTGAGAACACTAGGAATTGTATTACTGTTTGCGAGCGCCTGATGCACTAACTTTCCAAACTCTTGACGACTTCCTGGCTATCTCATGTATTCGTCGCCAGGTTCTCAGGAGATTGGGTTTAAGGGGGGAGTGGGCGAAGCCGCCAGCCAGGAGTGGAACCGTCAATCCCAAAAATCGCACCCGTATCTTCACCAACCCCTGCCCCTGAAGTTGCTCCAATCACACAGACCATTAGTCAACAAGCAAGTGATTTATCTGGAAGTGCATCAGAGTCCAAACCCGTTAACAATCCCCTGATTCCTCCCCTCGGTTGGCGCTTTGACTTTGAACCTTACCTCTTTCTGCCCCTCGATGTGCAAGGTGACATCTTTTTGGGTAAAGGTAGAAATCTGCTGTTCCCCAATCGTCCGGAAGTGATTTTAGGCAACCGAGGGATCAACTTAAATGTGAACGCCAGCCTCTCTGATATCACGGCAAGACTCACCAATATTTTTGGCGCATCAGGGCGATTTCAAGCCTGGAACGGTAACTTTGGCATCGTTTCTGAGCAGTTTTGCGTTGCGGCTTGCCTATCGATTCAATCAGATTGAGTTTGTCAACCAAGGGTGACTTGAAGGAGACAATGGCTTAAATCTCCGTTCTTGAGAGGTGCAACTGGGAATGTCCTGGCAATTTTGAAATCCCAGGCCAAGGGCAAAGTCACTAGTAGGCCTCGGTAAATCAACCGACCATTCCCGACCTCCATTCCTGACTGCCTACTCCCTTCCAATGGTTTTGCCAAACTTACGCCAGAGAGTACCAGTCAACTGCTTGCAAGCGTAATTGTGATTCAGGATTGGTGAGGATGGCGACGGGGGCGTTTCCAGACCTGGCGTTCGGCCTTTTCCCGTTCGTAGGCAATCAGTTTGCCGTAGTACTCATGCTTACTTAAATTTAGTGACAGAAAAATATGCTTACGCACGTTGCCGAAGCCCTTGCGGGTAAAAAATTTGACGGCTGGGATATTTTCTGGGTCGGTGTCTGCCATCATGAACCGGGCCCCATCGTCAATCATCCGTTCAACTAACTTATCGACCAGGCGATCGGCAATGCCGCGCCGATGAAAGGATGGATTTACGCCCAGCCAGATGATGTAGCCGTAGACCCAGGAGGCTTTGTTGATGATGGTGCCCAGGATAAAACCTGCAAGCTGGTCTTCCACCTCTGCCACTAGACAATACTCCGGATCGGTGTTATAGAGTCCAATCACCTCCCATTGGTCCCAGGTGCGGTAGATGTAAGGGTACAGGTCACTGGTGAATAGAGTCTCCCCCAGGTGATAAACGGGAGCCAGGTCATTAATATCCATGTCCCGGATGTTGATAGAGAGGGGGGAATCTTTGGGCGCATCAGTCATAGAGGAATTTCCTGGATGTCTGCCAGATTGGGTAGGGTGAAATCCTTGAAGCAGGAATGTTTGTTTTGGGCAGGTTCGTGCTCCGCAGCAAGGGATGGGGCGCGATCGCACCGGATTGTATAACTACAGGAATCACACCGATCAGAGCCCAGGGGGATCTGGGGAAAGGGTTCCCCAGCTCGATAGCGAGCTAACCAATCAGTTAACTGCGTCAGCAAATGGGTGAGATCCCGACGAGTTTCCTGATGGCGAGCGCTGTCATTGGTAACAGTGAACTGTTGAGCTGCCTCCGATTCCCTCCCTTCCGCTTGAAAGAACCAGTAGGTCATGGAAATTTGCTCTGGGAAATAGGAGCCTGTTTCCGCCAGGACGAAGAGGTAGAGGCGCGTTTGCCAATTTTGCAGGAGCCAGCGCGGGTTCTGGGGGCGGGGATAGGTTTTCCAGTCCAAAATCTTTGCCTGTGCAGGGTTGGAAATCAATAAGTCATAAACGACAGTCAGCAGGTAGCCCTGAAATTCAATTGTGAGGGCATATTCACTCTGGCGCAGGACACTTCCATCCGGCTCGTCCAGCATCAAGATCTGGGAAGCCGCGTCTCTGAATGATGAAAACCAGCACTGAAGCTGAGTATCTTCCTCAACAAAGGGTTCAATCGGGAGTTCAAGCTGCCACTGCTGCATCAGGAGGTGAAATTGGGAGCCTGCGGCTAACCTTTCTAACTGCTCTGGGGTGGTGGGCGAGGCCAACTGCTCCAGGTAGGTGTGCTGAAATTTGCGAGGGCAGGTGGAGAGCAGGCTGAGATGCCCCTGGGACAGGCGCAGGGGCGGGGAGGAATTGAGTTTCCCTGGCTCTGGTGGTTCCCCAACCGTTCCTTGTAGTGGATGTTCTATTTCTGCCATTGCCCTAATTCCCCGGCGATCGCACTTCTCATCGGTTGTTTTCGTTTGTCGAGGCTAGTACTTTGCCAAATTGAATTTGACGGTTAGCGAATACCCAGGAAGTTGATGGGGGTTAAATTTTGAGGGTCTG
>JAIMBL010000084.1 GCA_023511615.1 Leptolyngbyaceae cyanobacterium HOT.MB2.61 | reverse complement strand
TATCAATGCAGTTGTTTTTAGGGTTTGTAGTGATGGTTTTAACCATCCCCACCCTTTTCAAACACCCTCTTAGCTATACCAATTTAATGTGAAGGCGCATAGAACTAAAGCCAGAAGCGTTATCAGGAAGGAGTTTCATGCTCCTGGATCCATGTAGCTTCATACAAAATTGGTATAGTACCAATTCTTGATTTTGAATTTGCGATTTTAGATTGATGAACACTGAACTCTGAGAAGGTTCTAGTGCGCTGTCAAATTTAATTTGACGGGTAGCGAATACCCAGGAAGTTGATGAGGGTTAAATTTTGAGAGTCTGCGACCTGTCAAAATTTTCCTGACGGAACACTTGCCTCTTCATCTGTAGCCTTACTTTGAAGAATTGATATAAATTGGTATGACAACGATTGAGTATCAAGGGCAAAGCAATGGAAGAAGTCAACCTGTTCTGGTTTGGGTTGTTTCTGGAAGTGGGCTTTGTCTTGCTGATTCTGTGGCTGGTTCGTCCGGCTTCGGAGACAGGCGATCGCCTGTGGGCAAAAATGACTCAACTCAAAAAAGACTATCACTGGAGACAGCAGGAGCTTCAGCAGCAGAAGACCCAGTTAGGGCAGGAATGCACACGTCTGCGGCAGGAGTTACAAAAGCAAAATGACCAGTTGATGCAGGAACACCTCCAGCAGCAGCAGGAGTGGAACCAGCGAGAGGAGAAGCTGGTCAAGGATTGTGCCCGCCTGATGCAGGAGCGCGATCGTCTGATTGATGAGCGAGATCAACTGGTCCATGAATTTGAGCATCAAAAAGCCCAACTCACTCAGGACTGCATTCGCCTTCAGCAAGAACTGGAACAGCAAAAGGTGCAATTGATTGAGGAATACATTCGCCTTCAGCAAGAGTTGCAACACCAACAGGCCCACCTGACGGAAGAGTGGCGCCAGGCTACCTTCAGGCAGCTACAGCGTTTGCTGGTCAACTATCCCAGTGCCATAAAAATTGCCCATGCCAGACCAGATCTGCCTGCCAAAAGTCTGGCTACCATGTTTACGCCTCTGGAGAATTTGCTCAAAGATTGGGGCTATGAAACCATCGGGCCGATCTGGGGCAAAGTTGCCTACGATCCCCAGTTGCATCAGCCTGATTCGCCGGATATTCAACCTGGGGAATCGGTTTATGTTCGGTTTATTGGCTATCGTCAGGGCAAAACTGTTCTCTGTCCGGCTAAGGTCAGCCGCATTCTGCCAGGGCTAAAGACAGGTCTAAAGAAATAGTCGTAGAAAAAGCTGAGATCCTGGAAATCTTGAAGATCTGGGGATCTCAATTTCCTGACTTCGGGCGTGGATAAGCACTGCTTACCCTGCTGCTGATCCCCTAACAATTTTCCTGATTACATTTCCAGTGTGATTTTAACTACAACTTTAGTGCTGAATTATTTCCTAGCATAAACGTCAGAGTCAACTTTTTAAGTTGCTTGTCCGTTCAGTCTGTCGTGTAACCGTTACTTGAGAGTCTTTTATGAGTCAAATCGCTGAACGCATCACTCGTCTTTGTCACGCTTACATCAAGCTCTCCGACAAGTTTCAAAAGCTCGATATTGAATACATGACGCTTAGAAGTAAAGTTGTTCCCTTAATCAAAGCACTGAAAACCTACAAGCAACTGCTGGAACAACTTAACCAGGAAAAGCAAGCTCTGGAAGAAAAACTTCAGGAAACGACGCTAAAATACGAAGAGTTAAAGCCGCTCGAAATCTTTCTGCAATTGGAATTCCAGGCGATTTTGACTGAAGCCGAAGAGCAGGTTGAACTGGTGGAGACAACCCTGCATGAGATGGAGAGCGATCGCGACCCCGATTTAAGCGATATCGACAAGGAACTCCTTATCCAGTACCAGAACGATCCCGAACAGTTCGCTTTACTACTAGATATTCCCTCTTCAGACCAGGCAGACAGTTGCCCGATTTCCGAAAAAATGTTGCAGTCGGTTGCTCTTTAACTTGTGATCTTTAACCTGGTATTAGAGCACAATCTAAAATCCAAAATCCAAAATAGTATAGCCAGGACAACCTACCGTGAACTCAATAGCTGTTCAATCATCCGGTTTGCCTGGGACTCATACCCACTGCCAAACAAATTAAAGTGATTGAGGATGTGGTAGAGGTTGTAGAGAGTTTTGCGCTGCTGGTAGCCAGAGTCCAGCGGCCACACCTGGTTGTAGCCACGGTAGAATTCTGACGGAAATCCACCAAACAGTTCTGTCATGGCGATATCGACTTCGCGATCGCCATAGTAGGTAGCGGGGTCAAAAATGACAGGTTCTCCTGAGCGACTGATGGCAGCATTGCCGGACCAGAGATCCCCATGCACCAGGGAAGGCTGAGGTTTGTGGTCAGCCAGCAGGGCAGGGATGGCTTTAAGCAACCGTTCCGCCTGGGGAAAGTGTCCACCACGCCGTTTTGCCAGATGGAGCTGAAACCCGATCCGGTGTTCGACCCAGAACTCTGTCCAGTCCGTCGTCCAGGGATTCATCTGGGGAGTGGAACCAATGGTGTTATTGCGCTGCCAGCCAAAACCGCTACGGCTGGTTGCTCTATGCATAGCGGCGAGTTGACGTCCCATCTCCTGCCAGGACTGACTGCCGCTACGTCCCAGCTCGATCCATTCCAGCACCAGATAGCCTGTGGCACCCTCTGTTCCGTAACAGATTGGGGTTGGCACACGGATCGTGCGGGTTTCCTGCATATCCCGCAGCCCGGCGGCTTCAGCCTCAAACATGGCAATCTGGCTGGCCTGGTTCAGCTTCACAAAATAGGCCCGATCGCCCCCCGATAGACGGTAGCCCTGGTTGATGCAGCCACCACCGACCGGGCGGCGATCGTCTGGCTCACAGGGTTTTCCAGTAACCTGGCTGATGTGTGTAGCAATCTGCTCCCACTGAACCATCGTCCCTACCACAACCCTTCGATCGCCTGCGCGGCCTGGTCTTCCTCAGGTTCACCTGCCAGACTCTGCCCTTCAACTGCTTGAATCGCGACACAATTTTTGAAGAGTACCTTATTGCCCACTTCAACCATCGCCTGATCCCCCTTCGAACTCAGGGTAACGTTGCCATCACTGTAACGAATGCCCGATCCCGAAACCACCTGCGGCAACACCAGCACCTTTCTACCAAAGGTTGCACGCACGGTGTTATTAGTCAGGTAATCAGCTATAAACCCTTTGCCCGCTTCGCACCTGTAACTGACGCTGTTAATGACAGAGGGTTCAGAACCCTCCGGCGAGGGGGGAACAGGCGTCGGCTGAGGAGACGGTTCAGAAGTGCTGGCAGGAGCAGGCTCAGATGTTCGTCGGGGAGACGGTTCAGGGGTTGGTTGCTGGGCGATCGCCGACCAGGAGACCACGACGCTGCCAGAAAGTGCGAAAGCAACCAGCAGGGGAGCTAAAGCTTGCTTCATATCCAATCCTCAAAGACAACTCAGACCAACTTGCTTCTGAAATTATCTACGAAGACGTTGAATCTGGAGCAGTCAGGCTCTCCTGGGAGTTTGATGATAAGCGACGCTTATCACAAAACCAAAATCCATATTCCAGGGATTTTGTTTGAGATGAAAGAGTCGCTTACGCTACTCTTTCACCGGCAAGCCGGAAGAACCGGGACGAATGACGACCACCCCATAGGCATCTGGAGAGAGATGCTGACGGGCAGACTCCCTCAACTGCTCCGCCTGGATTGATTGGATCAAGCTGGGATAGTTCAGGGCAGAAGACAGATCGCCAACCAGGGACTGGTAATAACCATAGAGGCCGGAGCGATCACTGGGGGTCTCGTTACCAAAGATGAAATGATTGGCGACTCGTGTGCGTACCCGTGCAATTTCAGACTCAGTAATTAATTCTTCTTGAATCCTGTGGATATGTTGGGCGATCGCCGCCTCCACCGTTTCGACATTCTCTTCGGGTAAATGCACGGAAATGTAAAATGCCCCCTGGTGCTGGTAGGTCATGTTGCTGACAGAAATGCTGGAAACCAACCCACGCTGTTCTCGCAAATCCTGCACCAGCCGTGAAGTACGCCCATGCCCCAGGATAGATGCCAGCACATCCAGAGCATAGGTCTGGTTCAGATCATTAATACCCGGTACGCGCCAGGTCATCACCAACCGCGCCTGCTGCAAGGTCGGGTCAGTCAACTCGCGGCGGGTAATTTGCTCAAACGGGTCTTCCTGTATAAACGAGAGGGGGTAGAGGGTAGAGAGTAAAGAAGCGGAAACATCAGTTGCCGATTGCCGATGATTGGTAGCGTCCCTAAACCCTGCTTCCACGATCTCGATGAGTTGCTCAACGGGCAAATTTCCCACCGCAACAGCAGTAATTGACTGAGGCTGATACCAGTGAGCGTGGAAGTCGCGCATCTGCTGGGGAGTCAGTTGCTCAATGACTGAGGCAGGCCCCAACACCTGACGACGGTAAGGAAGCCGCTCAAAGGTCACCTCCGTTGCGTGCTGAAAGGTGCGCCGACGAGGGTTGTCGTTCGATCGCCGGATCTCTTCCAGCACCACCTGGCGTTCACGCTCAAACCCATCATCGGGAATGCTGGCATTCATCACCACATCAATTTGCAGGGGAGCCAGATCGACAAAATCCTGAGGAGCGGTGGTGATGTAGTAGTGGGTATAGTCCTGACTAGTCGCCGCGTTGGTAATAGCTCCCCGCTCTTCTATCCGCCGTTCAAACTCACCGCTCTGGAGTTGCTGAGTTCCCTTAAAAATCATATGTTCCAGAAAGTGCGCCATCCCGTTGATCTCATCCGGTTCGACAGCAGAGCCCACACTCAGCCAGATATTGAGATTCACCGCTTCAACTGGAATCTGCTCAGCGATGATAGTCAGCCCATTGGAGAGGCGATGGACAATCGGTTCATTGAGAGGATGAACGCTCGGAAGCTTCAGCAGGGTTTGAGTCATGGAGTGCCCTTGCAATGACGGTAGCTTTACCTATCTTAAACTGCTAAACCCCGCAATTGCTGCTTCCGATAAAACCCTATCCATCTCAAGGCACCTTTACCCAGCTTCCCGTCTCGCTGGACTGATGGGCCAGATCCATCAATAGCTGGGAATACAACCCTTCTCGCAACGAAGGTGCCAGCGATTTGCCCTGGTCGATGCCCTGCACCCAGCGATCCACAATGCGGATAAAGGGAGCAATGCGCCCATCCTCAAAGGTGCGGGGAAATTCCAGATGAGCTGGAATTTCGATTTCGGTTAATGGTTCCCCCTGCTGGCTACCCCATAGTTTGAAGCCGTGAACGTAGTCTTTTTGATTGCTGCTACCCAGAACTAAGGTACCGCGATCACCATAGACCTCTATCCAATGTCCCCGTCCCTGGTAGGTTACCGCACTGAGGCAGATCTGACAGGGGGTTCCATCCGCCAACTCCAGCAAAATCATACAAACATCGTCCGCATCCACTGGCTTCAGTTGCCCACTCTCCGGGTCGGGACGTTCCGGCACTGAAACATGCAGCCGGGCGCACAGTTGCCTCACCCCGCCAAACAACCAGGCCACGTAGTCAAACGTATGGGAACCAATAGCGCCCAGTGCGCCGCCTCCCTGATCTTTGCGGGCATACCAGTTCCAGGGGCGAGAGGCATCTGCTCGACTGGAAACCAGCCAGTCAACTTTTACCAGCCGCAGGTTGCCGACATACCCTTCGGCCAGCAATTCAGCCAGTCGTAGCCAGGCCGGAACACAGCGAAACTCAAAGTTAACAGTGGTCACCAGCCCTTTCGATTCTGCCAGATTGAGCAATTCCCTGGCTTCTGAAGCAACCAGGGTAGTGGGTTTCTCTAACAAAAGGTGCTTACCGGCCTGCAACACCGTTTTTGCCATCTCGTAGTGAAGGAAGGGAGGGGTCGAAATGCTGACCCCCAGCACCTCTGGCAGGGACACAATGTCTGCCACTGTCTGACAGGCATGGGGAATGTCATGGGCCTGGGCGATCGCCTGTGCCTTCGCCAGATCTCGATGATAGACGGCTACAATATGGGTCCGATGATGCACCTGAAACGCAGGGATATGAACTTTTTGACCAAAGCCAGTGCCAACAATAGCAACACCAATTGGGGTCTGATTCATTGGGTGGAGGAGGGGAGAGATAGGTTCTTCTGGCTTGCTGGTAAAAGAGTAGCGTAAGCGACTCTTTCATCTCAAACAAAATCCCTGGAATATGGATTTTGGTTTTGTGATAAGCATCGCCTATCACTAAACTCCCAGGAGAGCCGAGAAGTAGGAGTTGGAGTTTGCTTTTAACGATTTGGGTAGTATAGCGTTCACAAATAGGTTGTGAACAATCGGGTGTGGGGGCTTGGTCCCTCACGCAGGGGTTCCATCCCTGCAACCCCTTCAAACTCAAGAAAGGATGGCTGTAGTTATATCATTTTGGATTTTGGATTGGGATTTTGGATTTTGAAATCGTTGCAATCCCTGGTTTTATAAACGGTTATGATGCCTCCAGATCTCTGACTTCTTAACTGGCACCTGCTCAGGATTGAATGGTTCAGACAGGAAGTCGAAGATCCGGATTTCAGTCTTTACTCAGGGCTTTTGATTTGATCTTTCAGGATTTCCAGCCAATTGCGGCGATCGCTACCACCCCCATCGGAGCCAATCAGTTGCTGAAATTTGCTCAAATTGATGGCATCACTCTCTGGCTACCAAACTCCCTGCTGAGTAACAGCCCTGCGCTCAACGCTCAATGGTCAGTTTTCCACACCTACACAGGTTCCCTTAAAAACCACCTTGCCACCCTCTGGAACACCCATCGCAGCCTGGTTTTCTGCCTGGCAACGGGAGCAGTAGTGCGCCTGATTGCTCCTCTGCTAGAAGACAAAGCTTCTGATCCGGCAGTCGTGGTTATTGATGAAACCGGGCAATTCGTCCTTAGCCTCTGTGGTGGGCACCAGGCAGGTGCAGATCAACTGGCCCGTCTGATTGCCCTCCAGTTGGGGGCAACGCCAGTATTGACTGGATCCGCGAACCGGGCCGCCCTGCCGGGAATTGATGTTCTGGGTGTTCCCTTTGGCTGGCAGAAGGGGGAAGGTGACTGGACTGGGGTGAGTGCAGCGATCGCCCGTCATGCTCCAGTTCAAATCATTCAAGAAGCGGGTTCTACCCTGTGGCAGAAGCATTTGCCAGACGGGCATCCATTTCAATTTCCGGCGACCGGCAACCGGCAACCGGCGACCGGGAACCCGGAATCGCCGCAGGCAAGAGTCTGGATCACCCCCTTTACCCAACTTCCCACCTCCCCACGCCCTCAGGCCCTCACGCCCTCACACCCCATCCCCGAAGCCTGCTGGCACCCCAGGGTTCTCTGGGTTGGCATTGGCTGTGAGCGGGGAACTTCTAAAACCCTGATTCAACAGGCTGTTCAGCAGGTGTTTCAAGCGCATCATCTGTCCCAGCGGGCGATCGCGGGTGTCGCCACCATTGATCTGAAAGCAGATGAGATGGGGCTGGTGGAGTTTTGCCATGAACACCACTGGCCTTTGCGTTGCTTCCCAGCGGAAGCTCTGCGTACCGTCCCTGTGCCCAATCCGTCGGCGATCGTTGAGGCTGAGGTGGGTACCCCCAGTGTTGCCGAAGCTGCCGCCCTCCTGGGAGCAACCCAGGTATCTGCCCTCGATGCCCAATCAGAGCAGCCAGCAGAAGTTTCTCTCCCGGTGCCCAAACACATCATTCGCCAGGCAGGAGAAGCGGGGGCTGTGACGATTGCGGTGGCCCAGGCTCAGCAGGAATACACGGGACGCACCGGAAAACTCTGGCTGGTCGGTATCGGACCGGGGCAACTGGATCAGATTACCCCTGCCGTGCAGACTGCGATCGCCCAGGCCGATGCAGTCATTGGTTATTCCCTTTACATCGATCTGGTCAAGCCGCTGCTGCGTCCGGGGCAAATTGTAGAAGCCCTGCCCATCACCCAGGAACGGCAGCGGGCCGAACGGGCGATCGCCCTCGCTGATTGGGGGCTGGCAGTTGCGGTCATTTCTTCGGGTGACTGCGGTATCTATGGGATGGCCGGACTGGTGCTGGAACAGTTGCACATCCAGGGCTGGGATGGTCACACTCCAGAAGTCCAGGTCTTTCCCGGAATTACTGCTCTTCAAGCTGCCGCCTCACGGGTGGGGGCACCGCTCATGCACGACTTCTGTGCCATCAGCTTGAGTGACCTGCTCACTCCCTGGGAGGTGATTGAAAAGCGCCTGATTGCCGCTGCCCAGGCCGATTTTGTGGTAGCTCTGTACAATCCCAAATCCCAGACTCGCACCCATCAGATCGAGACTGCCCAGCAAATTTTCTTGAAGTACCGGGATCGGAAAACTCCTGTTGCGATCGTCCGTTCTGCCTATCGACCGGATGAGCAAGTAACCATCACAACGCTGGCAGAGTTTCTCCAATTTCCTATTGATATGCTGACCCTGGTTCTGATTGGCAACCAGAGTAGCCGCACTCATACCCGTTGGGTGATCACTCCCCGTGGCTACCTGGGTTTTGATGCAGAATAATCACTTCTCATTACACTGGAAAGGGTGAGCATTCTGGCAACGCCTATGATCTCCTCCTCATTGTTCTTTAAACCTTCATTGTTCTTCAAACAAATTTTCAAACTTAAAATTCCAGGCCTGAAATATCTTGCACTTTTATGGGCCGCCCTGCTGTTTCTGATGGTTCCATTGCCTGCTCAAGCTCAAACGCCAGTTGGGTTGCCTTACTCCAAGCAGTACGCCCCACCCCTGTCCTATAGCAACGCGGATTTAGCAGGAAAGGATTTCTCTGGCCAAACCTTAGAGATTGCGGAGTTTGCCAATGCCAACCTGTATCAGGCAAATTTTGCCAATGCCGATTTGCGGGGAGCCGTCTTCAGTGCTTCAACCATGACAGAAACCAATTTGCATGGAGCCGACCTAACCCAGTCCATGCTGGATCAAGTTCCCTTCATTCGGGCTGATCTGAGTGATGCGATTTTAGAAGATGCCATTTTGCTGCGATCGACCTTTGAGGATGTCAATATCACCGGAGCTGACTTTACCAATGCTCTGTTAGATGGTGCCCAGGTCAGAGAATTGTGCGCGATCGCAAGCGGAACTAACCCAAAAACAGGGGTAGAAACGCAAGAATCTTTGGGATGCCAAGGGTGAGGGTAAGGTTGTTAGCTATTAGTTGCTGGTGCTAGTAAGGAGTGGATGGGTGGATAAGTGGTAGGGGCAGACCTGTGTGCTGAATTTGAATTTTTCAAGGGAATAGGTAAGCAATCGAGATGGGTGATGTGAAGCGGGTTGGGGTTATTGGAGGTGGGCAACTGGCCTGGATGATGGCGACGGCAGCGGAGAAGCTGGGCGTCGAATTGGTGGTGCAAACCCCTTCAAACTCCGATCCGGCGGTGGCGATCGCGGCTGATGCAATTTTTGCCCCAGTTGCCGATGCAACCGCCACAGCTCAACTGGCTACCCAATGTGACGTGATTACGTTTGAGAATGAATTTGTCGATCTGGAAGCCCTTTCACTGCTAGAAAGTCAGGGTATTTGCTTCCGTCCTGGCCTGCAAACGTTAAGACCCTTACTGGATAAATATCATCAACGCTGCTACCTGCGTGATCTGGGCCTGCCCACTCCAGGTTTTTTTCCTCTCCCCCCTCCCCCCTCCCCTCTCCCCTCTCCCTCCCTTCCACTCGTCCTCAAAACTCGCCGCCACGGTTACGACGGCCAGGGAACCTTCATCATCAAGGATTTGCCGGAATTGAACACCACTCTGGAACGGTTAAAGAACGTTCTGTTGCTGGTAGAGGAGTTTGTGCCATTTGAGCGAGAACTGGCTGCGATCGCTGCCCGTTCAGTCAATGGTGACATTTCCATCTATCCCATCGTTGAAACCCAGCAAGAGCAGCAAGTCTGCCGCCGTGTATTTGCCCCTGCAAAAATCAGTTCTGCTGTTGGGGAACAGGTTAACGCGATCGCCCGCACCCTGCTGAACCACCTGCAAGTGGTCGGTGTTTTTGGCATCGAACTGTTTCTAACTCAGGAGGAGCGCGTACTCGTCAACGAAATTGCGCCCCGCGTTCATAACTCCGGTCACTTTACCCTCGACGCCTGCGAAACCTCTCAGTTTGAACAACACCTGCGAGCCGTGTGTGGGCTTCCCCTCGGTAGTCCCGCCATGAAGATACCAGGGGCGGTGATGGTCAACCTCCTGGGTTATGAACACTCCACCAGCAGCTACCTGGAGCAACGCCAACAGATTGCCGCCCTTCCTGGGGCCCATGTCCACTGGTACGGCAAAACCGAGTCCCGCCCTGGACGCAAACTCGGACACGTCACCGTTTTACTGGAAGCGGAAGAAGGAAAGCAGGGGGGAGCGTCTGCGATCGCCCAGAAGGTTGAATCAATCTGGTATGGCAGGGAAAAGAGTTGTTAGTTGAGGGAGGGGTGAGGGGAATTCACCCTTCACTCCTCACCCCGATCGCATCCCGCCGCAGGCCATCCAACACATCGCTGATCTCTGGAGACTTGCTTGTGAACCTCAGCAGGAAGCAACCTTCGCTTTCGGCGGGCTTATCCAGTACCTTGGCATAGAGATCATCCAGTTCTGTAGCCTTATCAGTGGCTACGAGCAGGGTAATTTTCAGATTGCTGAGTGGAGTGAGAAAGTGGTCTGACCAGAGTTCTGCTCCATTTTCTGAGAGCCGCACAAGGCAACCATCAAACACTGTGCCAACCACATGCTTGCCCTCCAGAACGGTATAGCGGACGGGAACTGCCGTTGGCAGGGAGACAAATTCCTCCGCTTCCTGGGGCAGAAACACATTATGTCTGCCGCCAATACCAAACACTTCGTAGAGGGTGATGGGATCTTTAATCCCCTTGGGCTCTACCTGGATTTGGCCGCTGATTTTAACGATCGCCGGTCCGGCATCCTTATAAGTTTCCTCGGAGATCAGAATCTGCCGACCTACCGTGTAGGACTCAATTCGGGCAGCCAGGTTAACGTGATTTCCAACCACTGTATACTTGGCCCGCCGTTGGGAACCAATGTTGCCCACCACCACTTCGCCCGTGTTAATGCCAATTCCCATCTCAATCTTAGGTAAGCCCTGTTTCTGATTCTCTTCGTTGACGCTGTCCATTGCTGCCTGCATTGCAACAGCACAGGCGATCGCCCGCTGCGAGTCATCCTTACGATAAACGGGGGCACCAAACATGACAAAAATGCCATCTCCCATGAATTCGTTGATCGTGCCCTGGTACTGGGTAATGATGTCTGACATCGCTCCCAGATAGAGATTGAGGATTTTCACCACCTGTTCTGGTGGGAGTCGTTCGGAGATGGCCGAAAATCCGCGCAGGTCAGACAGCAGGATGGTGACTTTACGGCGTTCACCGCCCAACTTCAGACCAGAGGGGCTTTCCAGCAGGCTGGCGACCACTTCATCCGTGAGGTAGCGGCCAAAGGTGCGGCGCATATCAGCCGCCGAAAAGGCAACATAGCTGGTCACGGCGATGGAAGACCCGGCCAGTGCCATCAGTGGCGGTACCACCGGAATCCACCATCCCTTCATAAAGGCAAAATAACTACTAGCCGTCAGACAGGCGGCGGCGGCAACGATGCTAGCCACTCGCAGGATCGGGCGGCGACTGTAGCGCTGAGCCCACGTCAGAACAGCTCCAGCAGCGGCCCAGCCGAGAATCCAGAGCCACTCCAGGGGTTCGCTCCAGGTTTTGAGTGTGGGTGGACGTCCGTTTAAGACAGCATTGATTACCTGGCTGACAAAGTTGGCATGGATATAGACCCCCGCCATTCGGGTGGGGGTTGTCAAACTGCTGCTGTAAGGAACGTAGAACAGATCTTTCAGACTTTCGGCTGTCGCCCCAATGATGACGATGCGATCGCCCATCAGTCCAGGAGGAACCCGGTTCTCCAGCACCTCTGTCATAGTCACGCTTTGAAAATGCTGGGCTTCTCCCCGATAGTTCAAAATTATCTGGTACCCACCCGCATCGGCCCGCACGTAGCCACCATCATCAGGGCTAAATGCTGGGAATGTGACGGAACCTGCCTGGATCAGTTTGTCTGCATTGACCCCAACCTCAATCCCTCTACTTTGCAAATAGGTCGCCGCCAGGGTAAACCCAAAGCTAAAAACATCTTTTCCGGTCTGCTGATCCAGTAGAGAAATCGGCATCCGGCGGATCTTACCATCCGCATCCAGGGGGAGATCATTCGAGCCCACCTGATCGAGGTCTTTTAACACCTTGGGAGGAGCAACGGCAGAACTGTCTGCGCTGGCAACTACCTTTTGTACGCCAATCAGGTTAGGTGTGGTTTTGAATACTCGATTCAGGACAGCATGCCCCGGCTCGACAGGTAGATCCCGGTACAGGTCAAGCCCGATCGCAAACGGTTGCTGCTGGCTGATCTTCTGCAACAGATCAGCCAGTCTGGCATCGGACATGGGCCACGTTCCTACCTTTTGCACGTCCGCTTCAGTGATTTCCACCACCACAATGCGAGAGTCAACCGGTTCTCGTGGACGCAACAAAAAATACTGATCCAGCAGGGGAAATTCCAGTGGTTGCAGAAGCCCCAGATGGCGGATGCCAATTATCGCCCCAGTCACAACCGGAACAGTGACCCAGATCCCTCGCCACTGCCATGTCTTTCGTTTCAGCGTTTCCCAGATTTTGCTCACATCAACCTACCGTTGCAGACTATTGCACCTGAGCGTTGGAATTGCAACAGTCGAGCAGAGGTTGGGTTGCGATCGCATCCAGACCAACGGATTTCAGCAGATCCCGCCAATCAGTCACTAACTGGGAATTGTTCGGTGCTTTACGGCGCAGATCAGCCAGGCTCATCAAAGTTTCATGCCAGATCCCCGCTTCGGCATAAACCGCAGGTCGGCCGCTGATGGGAGTTTTTGCCAGCGTTCGCGCCAGGGTTTGATTGACTGCGACCCGTTCCACCCAGCCTTCCGCACTAGGGTTGCCGCTGGGTCCCTTGGTAATATCGCAATTGAGAGTAATAAACCAGTGGTAGGTCTTGCCCGTTTGAAGCGGTGGCGCATCAGCGGGCATGCCAAAGCGAATCACCCCTGCGGTGGCTGGCAGTGTAAATGTGGTTTGATAAACGATTTCAGTATCATCCTCACTGAGCAAAAGAAACTCTGCCGTCTGTGTTTGAGATTGGGGAACGTACACGAAGAAACTGGGACGCTCGGAAAAGGTCAACCCCAGGCCTTCTTTGGGAGTCAGAGGAGTGGGCATCTGGGTACCGGACATGCAGGTACCACGGGTAGCTCCACCTGCAGTTGAGGTTGGCGCACCCCGCCGGGGTGCCTTAAAGCTGAGACTTAATTTTCGAGGTGCTGAAACAGTTGGTCTGGCAGGCGCAGCTTCAGCGATGGCCGGGGAGAAACCTAAAGGCGAAACCAGCAGCAGGAGAGAAAAGGCTGTCAGGTATTTGGAATGCTTTGCACAGATCATAGGTTTTGACCCCCTCAATCTAGATGGGTAGTGACGATGGAACTCAGTGATTCTAATCAAACGTTTGAGCCGTCCTGGATTGACCGTTTCAGCCCAGGGTAGAGCAGGACAAACAAATGCTTCAACTCCGCGATCGCGGTTTCCAGAGACTTTATGAAATTTGGGTTCTCCCAGCTTGCCGATGAAAGAGTGAGGTAAGCTACTGTTTACATCTAAAAACATCTAAAACAAAATTCCAGGAGTATTGACTTTGTTCTGGGAGTATTGACTTTGTTCTGGTGATAGGTGCTGCTAATCACCAAACTCTCAGGAGAGCCAAAATCTGGTTTTACTAATACAAACGGTAAACCACCCATAAAGCAGATATATAACAGTCATTGTTTGATCCCAACTCACTCAGACAGGTGGTTGATCGGTTCTTCCGGCTTGCTGATGAAAGAGTAGCCTACGCTACTCTTTCATCTAAAACAGAATCCCTGGAATACTGATTTTGTTTTGGTGGTAAGCGTCGCTTATCACCAATCTCCCAGGAGAGCCAGTTGATGACTCAGACAGGTAGTAATAACTTAGACTACCCGGAGACCAGCTAAGATGCTCCAAATCCTTGCAAAAAGTAATTTGAGGTGCATTGCAACGTTACAGTGGAACAAACCAATTGCTTGCCCATGGAAACCTCTGTCACAGTTCGTCGCCTGTCAGTACAGGATTATCATCGGATGGCCGAATCTGGCATTTTGCAGCCGGATGAGCGAATTGAGTTACTGGAAGGGCAAATCATCCAAATGGCAGCCAAGGGAACCGCTCATCGAGCAGCCGTTACTCGAATTCAACGTCTGTTTGAGAGGCGCTTAGGCGATCGCGTCCTGATTTGTTTGCAAGACCCGGTTCAACTGGATGACTACTCAGAACCAGAGCCAGATGTGGCGATTCTAGTTCCGGATCCGCTGGACTATGAGGATCACCATCCCAAACCTGTAGAAGTGTTTCTCTTGATTGAGGTTTCTGATAAAACCCTTAAGTTTGACCGGGAGGTGAAAGCCCCTGCCTATGCCCGTGCAGGTATCGCTGAGTATTGGGTATTGGATGTCAACGCCCGGAAGTTGCATGTTTACCGAATACCAGGTGCAACTGGCTACCAGAGCGAAACGATTTTGTCAGAAGAATTAACGGTTGCGCCGCTGGCGTTTCCAGAGTGCCTCATCACTGTCAAAGAAATGTTGAGTTCACAAGCAGGCATTCAGCCATGAAACTGGTGAATCTTCCTCAAGCGGTCGTCAATAACCTCTGTCAAGCTAGCCCCTGTCCAATTATTGATTTGGGTTGAACGAACCAACCATTTCGGTACCACTGGAGTTATAAACTTCGATTGGCATGCCTGCATTGTTGCAAATTCCCTGAAATGCAGATTGCAGAGATTCCAAATGATTGACTGCCCCCCCTAAAATGCTGTGGTTACCGGACTGCCCTGCCGCAAATGCTTGCTTCAGCGCTTTTTCGTACCCAGCCGTAAATTGGACGCGAATGACATTGTTCAGAATGAAATAGGTGCAAGTTTTGGGAGAACCGGCACAGAGTTGGTTCAGGTCGGTGCGCAGTTTTTGTTGGGCAACAGCAGCCTGGAGTTGGACTTCTGCCTGGTGCAGAGCGTTGCTGTAGGGGGAAACTAGCTGCTGGGCCGCGTTATAGGAAGCCGTATTTTCAGAGATCTGCTCGATTTGTCTCAGGGCATCGCGCCAGTGGGTAACGGCCAGCGTCCACTGGTTTCGCTGTTGGAATCCTTCCGCTTTCTTGGCCAGGTTGATGGCCTGCTGGTAGGCTTTCTGCGATCGCTGCTCACGACTGACCCGATCGCGAGCGATCGCTAACTTTGCCCCGTAGTCCCCCAGTAGTTCCTGGGCTTCAGTAAAGCTCGTCGTTGTGTTGGGAATTTGTTTGAGGGCATTGACGGCCACCTGCCAGGTCACCTGCACCTGCTGCCAGTTTTCAATCGATTGGGCAACTCCCTCTCTTGCCTGGGCGACATTTGCCGTCGATTTAGCCGCTGCCAGCTTTTTCTGAGCCTGCTGCTCGGCAGCCATATACTGGTTAATGATCAACAAGTTATCCCGGTATGTTGCCAGTCGCTGCTGAGCAAAGGGGTGGAGCGGGTTGCCTTGAGGAATTGATTCTAACTGAGCGATCGCTGACTTCCAGAGCACCTGAATTCCTTGCAAATCCACCAGGGGTTTCGGCACCATCTGACCTTTCTGAGTAGCTTCATTAGCCACCCGTTCCGCTGCCAACACCCGGTCTAGCTGGCTGAGTTGTAACTGGTCCTGGCGCAACAATGCCTGAGCTTCTCCATGACGGGTTGACCAGAGGGGGATCTTGCTCAAAATCTGGCTGGCCTCATTTAATTTCTGCTGCGCCTGCCTCAAATCCTGCTCAGATTTTGCTTGCTGTATAGTCTTATTCGCCTCCTGGCTGATAGCCTCTGCGGCCTGGAACGGCTCGCACCGTCCAATAATGCAGGGACGAGAAACAATCATAATTCCCGCAATAAAAGAAACCACGCTCACCCCAACGCCAGTTGCCACCCATAGAAGCCAGGGCGATCGCTCCACCTCTTCCACCACTTCCGGCTTTTCCAGTGCGGGCTCTGCCTGGGCTGGCGAACCCTCCTCAGGTTCAGGCTCAGGCTCCAACACCAGTAACTGTTCCAGGTCAAAATCCTCACCTTCCCGATCCAGGCTTTCTGCCAGTTGCTTCGGCTCTTCCTCTCTTTCCTCCACGGATTCCTGAAACAGCGTTTCTGTCCCATCCACCTTCACCCTCCCCAGCCTGAAGCAATGGTACGCATAGGGCTGCTTTTGTCCCAAAGCTCTGAGATACAGCTTCCCCTGGGAGTCTTGTAGATTTGCAGTAGGACCAAAAACCTCCTCAACGAACCCTGGTAACAGTACCCGAATTACCTGCTCCAGCGCTTCAAATACGGATTGGGGGTCGGGCTTTTCATCCGGTGGGTGCTGGCTTAAAACCATCAAATGCCCCCGCTTCATCACACACTGCACCTGAAACGGAATGGCCTGCGGTAGCGCCAGCAGAAAATCCTGCAACTGCTGCGCCAACTGTTGCAAACCTTCCTGCTGAGTTAAAGTCTCGGAGTGCGCGACTACTTCCATTAGACAATCAAGCTAAACTGTCGCCAATATCCTACTCGCGATCGCGCGAGACGGCACAATTAGTGAAGGGTAAATCTACAAGGGCTAACAAAGCAGAACAGCCCAACCCCTCCTTCCCTCCTCCCTCCTCCCTTTTCCATGGAAATCCTGATTGTTGAAGACGAACCTGAAATTGCTCAACTTATCCAGCTTTACCTGGAAAAAGAGGGCTTTTCCTGTCGTATTTGTCGAGATGGCCTGAATGCCCTCCAGGTCTTTCATGAGCAGAAACCTGACCTCATCATTCTGGATCTGATGATTCCCGGTTTAGATGGATTGGAAGTTTGCGCTCGGATTCGGCAGAAACCGGGGGCTAAGGACCCTTACATCCTGATGCTGACTGCCAGAGGAGAAGAACTTGATCGCATCATTGGCCTATCCACCGGAGCCGATGATTACATGGTCAAGCCCTTCAGCCCCAAAGAACTGGTTGCGCGAGTCCGGGCACTCCTACGGCGCAGTCTCCGCCAGGGTGGGCAAAACCAGGTTTTTCGAACCCAACACTTCCAGATCGACCTTGACCAGCGCCTCGCCCAACGCAGCACGAACACTGACCAGTTAGAACCGCTTGATCTGACCACCCTGGAGTTTGACCTTCTGGCTACGTTTATGAGCTATCCCGGTCGCGTCTGGAACCGTACTCAGCTAATTGACAAGCTCTGGGGTAGCAACTTCTTTGGCGATGAACGGGTGGTGGATACCCATATCGCCCGCCTACGCAAAAAAATTGAACCAGACCCGGCGAACCCCACTTTCATCAAAACCGTCATTGGTGTTGGGTACAAATTTGAAGACCCAACCACTTAAGGATTTTCAGTAGCCATGGCCAAACTTGGACTCCGCTCACGTCTTTTTCTCTCTCACTTGGTCGTCATGATGGTGGGGCTGAGCACCCTGCTAATTGTTAATAAGCTGTTCTCACCCCGTTTGTTTGTGCTGCATTTAGAGCGGTTAGAAGGGAGTGGCTTTAATCTGCTTCTGGTGCGCCAGCGGCTCGTGGAAGGGTTTGACTATGCCTGGAGCCGGGGAGCCTTCTGGTCGGTTGCTGTGGGAGGGACGGCAGCCGGTGGATTGAGCTACCTGGTATCCAGGCGGATTATGCAACCCCTGGTTCAAATTGAGAACGTCACTCAAAAGGTGGCCGCGGGGCATCTGGAAGAACGCCTGCCCAGCAGTGAAATTCCAGAATTAAATCGGCTGGCACTTAGCTTCAATCACATGGCAGCCAATTTAGAAGGCGTGGAACAACGTCGCCAGGAATTGGTCAGCGACCTGACCCATGAATTGCGCACTCCCCTCACGGTTGTTGAAGGGTATTTGGAAGGGTTGGCGGATGGTACGATCGCCCCTTCCACCGACATTTACCAGCGGCTCGCCAGGGAAACAGCCCGGTTGCGGCAACTGGTGAATGATTTGCAGGAGCTCTCTCAGGCAGAGGCGGGATATCTGCCGATCCATACTCAGGCATTAGATTTGCGTCCGTTGTTGAAATCCTTAGTGGAAAGGTTTTCCGACCAACTGGTGGAAGATGGGCCTGTGTTAAAGCTCGACTTACCTGCCGACTTACCACCTGTCCTGGCCGATCTGCAACGGGTTGAGCAGGTGTTAATTAACCTGTTGGGAAACGCCCTCCGCTACACACCGGAAGGTTCGATCACCGTCTCTGCCTGGAGCAAGTCTGATAAGTTATGGATTGCTGTCCAAGACACCGGCTATGGCATTGCTCCTGAGGACCTGCCCCATGTGTTTGAACGGTTCTGGCGGTCTGACCGATCGCGCGATCGCCACTCCGGTGGCACTGGGATTGGATTATCCATCTCCCGCCGTCTTATAGAGCTTCAGGGCGGCACCATCCACGCCGAAAGCGAGCTCGGGAAAGGCAGTACCTTTCGATTTTCCCTGCCTCTGGCCTAGTACTCTGTCAAATTGAATTTGACGGTTAGCGAATACCCAGGAAGTTGATGGAGATTAAATTTTGAGGGTCTGAGACCCGTCAAAATTTTCCTGGCGGAACACTAGTTGCTAATCGGTTCAACGGCAGAGGATTGTTGCCGGGTTTCTAAC
>JAIMBL010000083.1 GCA_023511615.1 Leptolyngbyaceae cyanobacterium HOT.MB2.61 | reverse complement strand
GCTAGGGGCTGGGGGCTGGGGATCAGGTGTTGGGAGACAATTTAGAACTCCAAACTCAAAACTCCTCCACTCGATCCTCTTGCCCTTCGCCCATCGCTTTCATCGACACTTCTCCACTCCAACACCCATCCATCCCCTTACTAACAAACTTGCAGTTTTCGACGCATTCGGGGGAATGCTGTAAAGCATGAAAATCTTAGTCCTGACAAACCTATATCCCCCTCAGGTGGTCGGTGGGTACGAGCGTTCCATCGCAGATTTTGCCCGGCTCCTTCAGCATCGTGGGCATCAAGTTCTGGTATTGACGACTGACACCCCGGAATATGCAGGGAACCATGTCAGTCGCTATCCTGACCCGCCTGTAGAACGCAGTCTGTCCCTGTGTGGTCGTTGGGATGGACAAACCGGTCCCTACTGGTTGCCCATGGAGCAGGTTACGCCCCTGAACCAGCAAAACCTCCAGGTATTGAACCAGCATCTGCAAACCTTTCAACCTGATGTTTGCCTGGCGGGGAATATGACATTCCTGCTGGTTGACCTTCTGGAACAGGTGCTGGCTGCCGGAGTGCCGATCGCCCATTACATTATGAACAAAGTGGCAGACTACCCGTCTGAACTGGCCCCCAGGACTCCCCTCTATCGCTACATCACTTGCAGTGATTGGGTCAGACAACAGTTGTTGCAAGTAGGCTATCCGGCGGAAACAGCCATAACGATTTACCCTGGTGCTGTGGTTGAGGAGTTTTACCAACCGGAATTGCCTGCCCATGATTTTCTTCGCATCGCCTATGCCAGTTTAGTGATGCACTACAAAGGGGCAGATGTGTTGGTAGAGGCACTCTGCCTGCTCCATGCTGCTGGGATAGAATTTACAGCCACGATCGCAGGAGGTACTCTCGCCCCCAAGTACGTAGAGGTGTTGCAAGATCTGGTGACATCGGAGGGTATGCAGGACCGGGTTCAGTTTCCAGGGGCGTTATCTCGGCAGGGTTTGATTGAACTCTATAAAACCCACAATGTTCTGGTATTTCCTTCCCGCTTTGAAGAACCGTTTGGCATCAGCCAGATTGAGGCTATGGCGGCAGGGTTGACCCTGATTACCAGTGGGACAGGAGGAGCAAAGGAAATTGTAGAACACGCCCAGGATGGGCTTTTATTTGAATCAGAAAATCCGCTTGATTTGGCGGATATGCTCTCGTCTCTGGTTGCTTACCCAACAGAATGGGATGCCATTACTCGCAAAGGGCAGCAGAAAGCAATGACTCGGTTCAGCCAGGCCAAAGCAGTGGAAAAACTAGAAGCCACTTTCCGGGACTTAATCTCTCTTAAAGAGATCTGAAAATGCGTAGATAACATTAAAAAATGATATTCAAAATTCCTATTTATAAGAGGATTTTTGAAAAACTATCGTCTGTAGATGCAAGCAGTAAAATTTCCTAAAAAATTATCCGGGGTTTGCCAATGGCTGAAGCTTATAAAGAACATCAAGTTGGACAATTTCAGATCTTGCTACCGGCAAGCCATATGCTGGATCAGTATCAAAAAACCTGGTGGAGGTATGACACCGCCTTAGGTTATATTGCTCAAGCTGTATTTCAGAAATATCCAGGTGCCTGCGCGATCGATATTGGTGCCAATGTGGGAGATACTGCTGCTCTAATTCGTAGCTACGCAAATGTTCCCGTCTTATGTATTGAAGGTAATCCTGAATTTATTGAATATTTAGAACATAATGCCTCAATCATCGGTGGAATTGAAATCGATGAATGTTTTGTTGGTGATAATAATACCACTGTTGATTTTGAACGTATTAACAGTAATGGTGGAACTGCAACTATCGTTGAAGCAATTAGCCAGGAGGCGATGTGGTTTATTGAGATGAAAAGCTTGGGCATGATTTTAGAGAATCGCCCCGATTTCAAACAAGCAAAACTTCTGAAAATTGACACAGATGGCTTTGATTTCACAATCCTTAAAAAATCAGCCAAGATCATCTCTCAACTTCGCCCTGTCCTCTACTTTGAATATGATACTAACTTTAAACCAGAGGGCGAGGTTGAAGCATTGGAAGCAATCAAAACCCTATTTGAAATCGGGTATAAGTATTTCCTTGTATATGAGAATTTTGGAAATTATTTATTTAGTATTACTGCCCAGGACTTAGACAGGTTTATTGATCTCAATATCTGCCTGGCGTCTAATCGCAAAAAAAGTGGTACAACAGTAATTTTTTATTTTGATATTTGTGCGCTGACAGAAGAGGATTTTGATTTATTTGAGCAAATTCGCCAGACAGAATTGAGCCTGGTACGGTCATGAAGGAAAGGGTGGCGATCGCCACTGACTCAGGCGCTTCTGCTTTGTGCCTAGGGAACAAGAACCTTGTTCGTTGTGGTCTTCATATCGATTGGCCTCTGAACTGTGAATGGGCGATCGCTCTGTTACCGACCAACCAGGCTCAGGCTGAAAGCACTTTTTGAACCGCTTATGTATAAAGCTTTTTGGAACTTAGCTCAGCAATTCGCTCGACGGGCAACAGGCAACGGGGTGAAGGGGTGAAGTTTTATCGCTCCACCAGACAGATTCAGACAGATACTAGTGTGGAACTTCTGCCATAAAGCGCTATAGAAAAGGGGGAGTGGATGATCGAACAGAGTTTGTTGCGGTTGTTGCAACTGGCGAGCCCAGCGTTGCCGGTGGGAGCTTATAGCTACTCTGAGGGTTTGGAGTTCTTGGTTCATAACGGCAGGGTTTTTGACCGGGGAAGTTTGCAGCACTGGCTGGTGCAAGAGTTGTGCTATGGGGCGGTTCGACTGGAAGCGGCGGTGATGGTGCGGAGCTATCGGGCAAGGGGACAGGGGAATTGGGAGGCGGTTTGTGCCTGGAACAGGTGGCTATCCGCGGCGCGGGAGACGGAAGAGTTGCGATCACAAAGCTGGCAGATGGGGCGATCGCTGCTCCGGTTATTGGTAGATTTGCAACCAGAGACGGCTGGAGGGTTACCTGCCAGGTTGCAGGAAGAGGGGTGCAATTTTGCGATCGCATTTGGTATGGTGGCAGCAGACTGGCAAATTAATTTGCGAGAGGCCGTACTGGGCTATTTGCATAGTTGGTCGACGAATTTGATCAATGCTGGAATCAAACTGATTCCATTAGGACAAACGGCTGGACAACAACTACTGCTAGAACTCAATCCTGTTCTGGAGCAAATGACTCAAGAAGTTCTGAATATCCAGGACGAGGATTTGGGTACCTGTGGCTGGGGACTGGCACTAGCCAGCATGGCCCATGAAACTCAATACAGCCGTCTGTTCCGAAGTTAGAAATATAGCTGTCGCTAGATTGCTTAAGGCATTGGGCTTACAGGGGTTTTCAGTTGAGTTAACCACACTTTGAGGGGCTAGAAGCTGGCTTTAAGGAGCCAGGGGCTAGGAGCTATGTGGTTTATGCATTTGAAACTAGCCGTAAGAGGTTATGGGGGCCGCGCCCCAGCCAGGGGTTCCCCCCTGCACCCCCTTCTAAGCCTGGTGGCAATGGCTATGCAATTTAGATCAAGTCTTTACAATTTAGATCAAGTCTTTCGTTTAGATAGGAGGACAAATGGTAGCGCTGCGCTCTGGTTTTCACAGCAGATTGCTCAATTGAATCTAGGCAAACAGAAGATGCCAGCCAATCAGGGCGATCGCTGAATCCGCCAGAGCATGGCTGATATAGCACGACCAGATAGAACGATAGAGCCAATAGCAGGCTGACCAGATTGCTCCAGCTGAAAAAACTGCCAGTGAACCCAGCCCGACCACTCGCCAATCTTGAAAAAGCACTGACAGCTCAAGAGTGTGATGGAGGGTAAAGCAAAGAGCTGACAGTCCAACGGCAGTAATCCCCGGTAACAGGATTTCACACTTGCGAAAAACAAACCAGCGCCAGACGTATTCCTCCAGCAAGGAATTGATCAGAGTCCAATAGACGGCTCCTGCCAGGTAGACTAAAGGAGTGATGTACCCAATCTCTTGGGTTTTGGCTCGAACTTGTTGGGGAGTGATCCAATATCTGCCCAGCAGCCAGTAAGCAACCAGAATAGTCGCAGCCATTACTATTCCCATAGCCATACCCGTCAGTAGACTACGTTGAGTTGGTTTGGGAATCCTGATCGAATTGCGATCAACCTGTAGCAACCAGAACAATGGCAATGCCAGCATCCAGATTTTTGTCAGAAAGAGAATGGACTGCCCTATGATTCCGGGAGCGATGACGTGAGACATCAATGCCCCAATGAACTGGGCGGGTACGAGGAGGAGGAGAGCTAACAGGGCAGTTTTCTGAGCAGAGCGCTTAGGCATATCTACAGGATTTAGAGACGATTGATGCATTTAAAAGTGGCGTAAGCATGTCCACTAACTTATAAAATCTAGAATCTTAAAATCTAGAATCTAAAATTCAAAATTGAGAATCTCTATGAGTACGCTTCGGGTTGGGGTTGCAGGTCCGGTAGGGTCGGGAAAGACAGCACTTGTCGATGCCTTATGCAAGGCGATGCGCGATCGCTATCATCTTGCCGTCGTTACCAATGACATCTACACTCAGGAAGACGCTCAGTTTCTGATACGGAGTCAGGCGTTAGAGCGCGATCGCATCATCGGGGTTGAGACGGGCGGTTGCCCCCATACAGCTATTCGGGAAGATGCGTCGATGAACCTGGCAGCAATTGAAGAACTGGAACAGCGGTTTGCCAATCTGGATCTGGTGTTTGTGGAAAGCGGTGGGGATAACCTGGCCGCAACTTTCAGCCCAGAACTGGTGGATTTGACCATTTACGTCATTGATGTGGCTGGGGGAGACAAAATTCCCCGCAAGGGTGGGCCGGGGATCACGAAATCAGACCTGCTTGTAATCAACAAAATTGATTTGGCTCCCTATGTAGGAGCGGATTTGAGCGTGATGGAGCGGGATACTAAAAAAATGCGAGGAGAAAAACCCTTCGTGTTTACAAATCTAAAAATCAACCAGGGGTTGACGCAGGTAATTGCCTTCATCGAGTCTCAAGCTAATTTCGCAGTTGAACTTCAAAACTAACCCGCTCAGGATCACCCACTCACAAAGCTGTGGAAATTTCTCTAAGTCAGAGCCAGCGAAGAATACTCACTCATACACCCCATCGATTAGCAGTTAGCAGGTGCAAAGAAAGGAGAATTTGTATATTACAATACAATTTAGCGTAGAAGCCTGGACATAATATCTCAGAGTTATCACCGAGTCCCTATGTACTTCTCGGCTTAGTTTTAGTTGGGAGCTTTTAACTCCATGACAAAGCAATTTGGTCGGCGCGAATTCATTATTCTTGGTTCCACCGCCGCAGGCAGTGTTTTCTTGAAGGCCTGTGCCAGTTCTACGCCTACAGCAACCAGCCCATCTCCCGAAGCATCGCCAGCGGCCACTGCTGCCTCTGGTGATGTGATTAAAGTGGGTATTCTTCACTCACTCAGTGGAACGATGGCAATCAGTGAAAAGAGTGTGGTCGATGCTGAGCAGTTAGCCGTTGAAGAAATTAACAACGCTGGTGGGGTGCTGGGTAAGAAAATTGAAGCGATCGTCGAAGATGGTGCTTCTGACTGGCCCACTTTTAATGAAAAGGCGAAGAAACTAATTGACCAGGATAAAGTGGTCACGGTCTTTGGTTGCTGGACTTCGGCAAGCCGTAAGGCTGTGCTTCCGACCTTTGAGTCGAAGAACCACATGCTGTGGTATCCCGTTCAATACGAAGGTCAGGAGTGTTCCAAAAACATTTTCTATACTGGGGCTGCTCCAAATCAGCAGATTGAGCCTTCTGTGGAATGGCTCCTGAAAAACAAAGGGAAGGAGTTCTTCCTGGTAGGTTCTGACTATGTTTTCCCCCGGACGGCGAATACCATCATTAAGGCGCAACTGGAAGCCCTGGGAGGTAAGACGGTTGGTGAAGACTACATTCCTCTCGGCGGCACAGAAGTGACCCCAATCATTTCTAAAATTAAGGCGGCTTTACCGAATGGTGGCGTCATTTACAACACGCTGAATGGTGACAGCAATGTGGCTTTCTTCAAACAGCTGCAGGGTGCTGGGATGGGTCCTGACAAATATCCTTCCATGTCGGTGAGTATTGCCGAAGAAGAAGTGAAGGCGATCGGCGTGGAATATCTGAAAGGCCACTATGCTGCCTGGAACTACTTCCAAACGGTGGACACGCCTGAGAGCAAGAAGTTTGTTGAAGCATTTAAGAAGAAGTATGGCGACGATCGCGTCGTTAACGACCCGATGGAAGCTGCTTACATCATGGTTTATCTGTGGAAGCAGTCTGTTGAGAAAGCTGCCACAGCGGATGATTTAGAGAAAGTGCGGACGGCGGCCATTGGTCAGACCTTTGATGCCCCCGAAGGAAAGGTGACGATGGAACCTAACCACCATATTTCTAAGTTCGTCCGGATTGGGGAAGTGCGGGATGATGGTTTGTTTGAAATTGTCTACTCCACGAAAGAAGCGGTGAAGCCAATTCCCTGGAACCAGTTTGTGGCAGACACCAAAGGCTATGCCTGCGACTGGTCTGACCCGGCCAAGGGTGGAAAGTACAAAATGACCTGAAGCCCTTTCCCTTTTCTCCGGATTCTGCATTTTGGATTACAGACTGAGTTCAAATCCAAAATGCAGAATTGGCAGGTATTGCACCAATATCGCTTCTATGGGGGGAACACCCGTTGTCAGCACTGTTGGAATCGTTATTTGGCGGACTTAGCATTGGCTCTGTGTTGTTGCTTTCGGCACTGGGTCTGGCGATTGTCTTTGGATTGATGGGCGTCATCAACATGGCCCACGGTGAGTTGATGATGTTGGGAGCCTACACCACCTTTGTGGTGCAGAATGGGTTGAAGAAAACAGCTCTGGCCGAAGTTTACATCTTTTTTGCGCTGATTGCTGCTTTTCTCGTCACCGCACTGATCGGGCTGCTGTTGGAGCGAGGGGTGATTCGATACCTCTATGGCAGACCTCTTGAAACGTTGTTGGCAACCTGGGGTGTTAGTTTAATTGTGCAGCAGTTTGTACGCACGGTAAGCTGGCAGTTTGTCATTGGGCTGACGCTTTTCTGCTTGTTATTTTTTGGGGCGTTTTGGATCTTGTCTCGCCGTCCAGATTTTGAACGTATCCGGGGTTGGGTGATTGGAGTGATGCTGCCGCTTTCGGCGGCGATCGCAATCGTCATCTCTTTCATTCTTGGGCAAACCCTTAAACTGGCGGTGACTAAGCCCTGGTTTGGCACTCAGGGGGTGGATGTGACTGCTCCCAGGTGGCTGAGGGGCGGATTGCAGATCGCAGGAGGCTATCAGCTTCCCTACACCCGACTCTTCATCATTGCACTGACAGTGGCCTGTGTGTTTGGAGTGTATTGGTTTCTCAACAAGACACCCTGGGGGCTGCGCATCCGGGCTGTGACCCAAAACCGCAGTATGAGTTCCTGTTTAGGAATTCCGACGAAGACGGTGGACGCGCTGACATTTGCGATTGGCTCTGGCTTGGCTGGGGTGGCTGGGGTGGCCGTCAGTCTACTGGGTTCAGTGAGCCCCAACACCGGTCAGGCTTATATTGTGGACACCTTCATGGTGGTGGTGGTTGGTGGAGTTGGAAAGCTGATTGGTAGCATTGTGGCAGCTGGTGCCATTGGAACTATCAGCTATATCATCGGCTCGAATGCGCTCGGTCCGCTGGTGTCGTTTAGTCCGGCTCTGAAGAGCTTTTTCGAGTTCTTTGCCAGCGCCAGTATGGCAAAGGTCATGGTTTTTGCGCTGATTATTGTATTCCTTCAGTTCCGTCCTGCTGGGTTGTTCCCGCAGAAGGGACGCACAGTAGACGCATAGGAGTTTGCCATGACGATTGAAACAGTTGAATCCCTGCCAGAGGTTTTACCCAGTTCTAATGCCCGTAAACAGCGGCGATCGCTCATGGTTGAGGCGGCGATCGTTCTGGCAGTGGCATTGGTGCTGCTGTTTGTGATTCCTCCAATTCTGGCGGGCCTGGGGCAGGGCGTCCGCATCAACCAGTTGGGACGATTTTTGGCCCTGGCGATCGCGGCCCTGGGCATTGATTTAATCTGGGGCTTTACAGGGCTACTCAGTCTGGGGCACGGCATCTTCTTTGCCCTGGGAGGTTACGCCCTGGCGATGTACCTTCAGCTTCAATTACCCGCCGGGCAAATTCCAGAGTTCTTTACCCTGTATGGGGTTGAGAAACTACCCTGGTTCTGGCAACCTTTCTACTCATTCCCGTTTACGCTGGTTGCGGTGTTCCTGATTCCGATGGTGGTCGCAGCGGCCCTTGGCTACCTGGTTTTTCGGAATCGGATTCGGGGAGTTTATTTCTCCATTCTGACCCAGGCCGCATTGATTGTATTTTTCAACTTTTTCAATGGTCAGCAGAAGCTAATTAACGGAACCAATGGCTTAAAGACTGACACCGCAACCCTTTTTGGCATGCAGGTGGGCAGTAGCCCTGTGATTCAGGGAGCATTTTACACTCTCAGTGTGTTGTTTCTGGTCGGTGGCTATGCCCTCTGTCGCTGGCTAACCAGTGGTCGTTTTGGGCGCATGCTGGTTGCAATTCGAGATGATGAGCCCCGGGTTCGCTTTTCGGGTTACAACCCAACTGGGTACAAGGTTTTTGTCTTCGCCATATCGGGAGCCCTGGCTGGCATTGCTGGAGCCTTGTATACCGTGCAGTCTGGCATCATCACTCCTAAGGCAATGGATGTGGCGTTTTCAATTGAAATGGTTATCTGGGTTGCTCTGGGTGGACGGGCCACATTGATTGGTGCCATCATCGGGGCGCTGATTGTGAACTTTGCCAGAACCCTTCTCAGTGAACAGTTCCCTGCATTCTGGTTGTTTTTCCAGGGAGCATTGTTCCTGGTGGTGGTGACGGTCTTACCTGATGGAATTTTGGGTTGGCTCCGGCGGGAGGGTATGAACCAGGTGCGATCGCTCCTGGGCTACCCTCAGGAAATTGACACTTATCCAAGCCTTGAACAAGATCCAGACGTGCAATATGAGCGGGAAAATCTTGGAGATTAACAATCTGACAGTTAGCTTTGATGGCTTCAAAGCAATCAACCAACTCAACTTCAGCATGGATGAGGGGGAACTGCGTGTAGTCATTGGCCCTAACGGAGCCGGAAAGACAACCTTTATGGATGTGATCACCGGCAAGACGAAACCTACGGAAGGTCAAGTTTTTTTCAAGGGGAAGAACCTGCGCTCTTACGCTGAACACGAAATCGCCCGCATGGGAATTGGGCGCAAATTTCAAACGCCGCGAGTTTACTTGAAGCTGACTCCCCGCGAGAATTTGGAGCTATCCTGCGCCCGGTCCAAAAATGTTTTCAGTTCCTTGTTTGGGCGCACTTCGACCGCAGAACATCGTACCGTAGTCGGACTGCTTGAAACCATTGGTTTGATTACCAAAGCAGACATTCCAGCCGAACTACTTTCCCACGGCGAAAAGCAGCGCCTGGAAATTGGGATGCTGGTGGCTCAATCACCTGATTTGTTATTAGTGGATGAACCCGTTGCTGGTCTGACGGACGAAGAAACGGAAAAAGTGGGAGATCTTTTGCTGGCTCTGGCTGAAAGCCACTCCATTATGGTGATCGAGCATGATATGGAATTTGTGCGTCAGATTGCTCGCACGGTCACCGTGCTGCACCAGGGTTCTGTTCTGTGCGAAGGCAACATGGATGAAGTGCAGAACGATCCACGGGTGATTGAAGTTTACCTGGGTAAGCAAGAAGAAGAAACCCCTGAAGCCGCTTGAAAAATTTGTGCGTTCTAACCATTGAGCTAACCAGGCACGCAAAACATAAAACTCAATACTCAAAACTCCCCCCCTTTCATGAATCAAACCAACGGCGCAGTCGCACTGGAATCGGTAGATACAGCATCCCAACCGATGCTTGAAATCAATGATTTAAATGTTTACTACGGTGAAAGTCACATTCTACGCAACGTAGATATGGGAGTTGCATCGGGGAAAATGGTGTGTTTGATTGGACGCAATGGAGTGGGTAAAACGACCCTGCTAAAAACCGTCATGGGTTTACTGGTACCCCGCAGTGGAACAATTAAACTGGCAGGGCAACCAATTACTGGTAAAACGCCCGATCAACGAGCTCGCCTTGGAATTGGTTACGTTCCCCAGGGACGTGAAATTATCCCCCGGTTGACCGTGAAAGAGAACTTGATTCTGGGACTGGAAGCCAGACCGGGTGGAGTTTCTAGAACCCAGGAAATTCCAGAAGAAATTTTTCAACTATTTCCAGTGCTGAAAACGATGCTGTCTCGGATGGGGGGAGATTTAAGTGGTGGTCAACAGCAGCAGTTGGCGATCGCTCGCGCCATGATGGGCCGTCCCCGCTTGCTGGTATTAGACGAACCCACGGAAGGAATTCAGCCTTCCATCATCCTGGAGATTGAAGCGGCCGTTCAACGGATTGTTCGAGAAACCGGAGTTTCAGTGCTGCTGGTTGAACAACATCTGCACTTTGTGCGTAAGGCCGATTGGTACTATGCCATGCAAAAAGGTGGAATTGTTGCCCAGGGACCCACCAGTGAATTGAGCAATGAAATCATTCAGCGATTTCTGGCAGTTTAATGATGATTGCTGGCAGTTTAATGGTTTAGCATCCAGGGTCGTCCACAGGACTGAGTCTGAAATGATTGAGGTTTGGGTTCGCGATCGCGTTTTACCACTTCAGGTTCTGAACTTGGCCTGCGTAATGACAAATGACTGGACAAACTAATTGCAGGAGCTGAAATAACCCGTTTGCCCTGGGTTTGACAGGCTGGGCAAAAAGCAGGCCGACTGGATTGGGCGAGCGATCGCCATTCCTCAAATACACCACAGGTTTCGCACTTAAATTCATACAGTGGCATCGTTAACGTCCTTTTTAGGTTGGCAGAATATCCATGTTAAAAATCTCAGTGGGAATTGCCAGGGTGCAACAGGCATTGGGAATATCCACAATTCCGCTCACTCTGCCCTCAATTGGAGCACAACTGAGCAACAGATATGCCTGTTCACCTGTGAAACCAAACTTTTTCAGATACTCGATCGCGTTCAGGCAGGCCCGCCGATAGGCGATGTGAACATCCATGTAATGCTGCTTGCCAGTAAATTCATCCACCGAGATCCCTTCAAACACCAGGTATTCGGAATAGCGTGGCTCCACCGGACCTGGCTTAAAAATGGGATTAACCAGTCCATATTTCTCAACTCCGCCCTTAATGATGTCCACATGGAGATCGATATAACCCGACATTTCAATTGCCCCACAGAAGGAAATCTCGCCATCTCCCTGGGAAAAGTGAATGTCGCCCATCGAGAGATTCGCCCCTTCCACATAGACCGGGAAATAAATACGCGTTCCTTTCGACAGGTTCTTGATATCGCAGTTGCCTCCATGTTCGCGGGGAGGAACGGTACGGGCGGCTTCGGCTGCAACCCTCTCGTATTCAGACTTAGGCAACGTTCCTAAAATGGCGTTGGTTGGATTGGGCAACGCCGCTAATATCGGTTTATCGCCAGAAAGTCCTGCTCCGTAGGTCCGTAAATCGGGTGCAGTGGTGACCAGCTCTGATTCACGCTTATTCCAGATTGCTAGCAATTCATGGGAAGGTGCGCAGCCAATTAAACCAGGGTGAATAATACCAGCAAACCGCACATTGGGAATGTGCCTGGACGTGGTGTAGATCCCTTGAAAATCCCAAATTGCTTTTGCCGCTTCAGGAAAGTGATCCGTCAAAAAACCGCCCCCGTTCTCTTTGGCAAAAATGCCCGTAAAACCCCATTCGTCACCCTGGAGGGCACCAATATCAAGCAAATCCACCACCAGAATGTCTCCAGGTTCGGCACCATTAACCCAAATTGGCCCACTCAAAACATGAACAACAGTAAGATCCACATCCCGCACATCATTGGGATTATCATCATTTTTGATTTGTCCATCGGTCCAGTCTTTGCACTCAATGCGAAAGACATCTCCCGGATTGACAGAAACGACGGCTGGGATGTCGGGATGCCAGCGGTTGTGCCCTGGCAGTTCCTGCTGATCCATTGGCTTTGTCAGATCAACTTTGAAGAGTGTTTTAGGCATGGAATCACCACCGCGAACAAGTCTACAACTGTTCTTGAGTTGTTTATGAACAGCTATTCAGGGGTTCAATGACGTTCTGACTTTAGTGGTTGAATTTTGTATAATCTGTAAGATTAATCACATTTTCCGATTCTGTAAGTGAGTATCCGTCCACCCACCCACTCAATGACGTTCAATGAACAGAAGTTTGATTGAAACATGGAATGATTTGAAACGAAGTTTGAAGCATTCTATATTGTGGTCATTCCAGAGATCAGCAACGTGCAAATAAATGTTTTAGGAAGTGTGCAGGTAAACAACTCCCCTTCAGATTCGAACCAATCCCGTGGTTGGCATGGCAGTTTACAACTTGTCTTTGCTCGTCAAAGAGAAGCCACTCAACTTATACATGACTATGGGAAAGCTCCCCTCAAAGTGCAGCGTCCATTTTATCCAGAAGGTTCAGAGGTTTGCCACAGTGCCATTTTGCATACGGCAGGGGGCATTGTCGGGGGCGATCGCCTCTCCCTCAATCTCGAACTTCAACCAGATGCCCATGCTTTAGCCACCACAGTTGCCGCTGCAAAGGTCTACCGCAGCAATGGACTGGAAGCGAGACAAATAATCCAGGTTAATGTTGCACGGGGCGCTTGCCTGGAATGGTTGCCCCTGGAGACGATTGTGTTTAATCAGGCAACCTATCGTCAGGAGATGCAGATTGAACTGGCTCCGGGGGCAAGCTGGCTGGGTTGGGAAATGACCCGGTTCGGGCGGAGCGCAAGGGGGGAGCGGTTTGTGGCGGGGAACTGGCGATCGCACACGGAAATCTGGCAGCAGGGCCGCCCATTGTGGTGCGATCGCCAGTGGTTTCCAGGCAGCGAGAAACTGTTTGACAGCCCCCATGGTTTAGCAGGATGCCCGGTCGTTGGCAGTTTTGCCTTTGTAGGGCAACCCGTTGAACCTGACCTGGTTGAGAAAGCCCGTGCTCTTTGGGACAGTCATTCTGAAACGGCAACTGGAGAAGTAGGCGCAACCCGTCTCATGTCTGGTTTTCTCTGTCGCTACCGGGGCAGTTCTACAATGGAGGCACGTCAGTGGTTTATCGCCATCTGGCATCTGGTACGAACCCATTACCTGCATCGACCTGCCTGCATTCCCCGTGTCTGGCAGGTGCCGAGGTGTTAAGATGAACCGCACCTTCCCGATTGAACTTCCCTTTAATCAAATCGAGGCGTTCTGTCGCTGCAATCCAATTCGTAAACTCTCCCTATTCGGATCCATTTTACGGGATGACTTTCAACCAGAAAGTGATGTAAATATGCTTGTTGAGTTCACTCCAGGAGCAAAAGTTGGTTACTTTGACCTGGCGAGAATGGAAATTGAACTAACTGAAATTGTTGGTCGTAAAGTAGATTTACGAACGCCTGCCGAACTCAGCCAGTATTTTCGGCAAAAGGTCATCGATACAGCTCAGGTTATCTATGTACTTGGATGATTCAACTCGCCTTAAACACATGCGAGATGCTGCACGGAAAGCGCTCCAATTTGTTCAGGAGAAGACTCGCAGGGATCTGGAATCGGATGAAATGCTGGCACTGAGTCTGGTTAAGTGTATTGAAATTTTGGGCGAAGCGGCATCCAGAGTTACGAGAGAGCGGCGGAACCAGTCTCCTCAGATTCCCTGAGCTGAAATCATTGGTATGCGAAATCGGCCGATTCATGCTTTTTTCCAAATTAATTTGGATATTGTCTGGGATACTGTTACTCAAAATTTGCCCGCACTACTGCCAGAACTTGAGAAGATGATTGTGGATGAGGAGAAGACCTGAACATGCAACTGACCCCCCAGGAAAAAGACAAACTACTGATCTTCACAGCGGCTCTACTTGCGGAACGCCGTAAGGAACGGGGTGTGAAATTGAATTATCCAGAAGCGATCGCCTACATTACCGCGGCCATCCTGGAAGGAGCAAGAGACGGTCGCAGTGTAGCCGATTTAATGAGCTATGGCACTACCCTGTTGACTCGAAGCGACGTAATGGAAGGGATTCCCGAAATGATCCATGAAGTGCAGGTGGAAGCGACCTTTCCAGATGGGACGAAGTTAGTAACGGTGCATAATCCGATTCGGTAAGGAGAGTACACGGTTTCCGGCAGAACTGGCTTTACAACAGTATTGATTTCCACAGCGATTGCAACCGCTTTTGCAGGGAACAGGGTATTGAGTATGAATTGCGTTCTAGAGTTCAATTCCCGGTAGGCCTGACAAGGTAATGATGAGCGGTGCCAGCCGCCATCATCAACGACTCAAAAATCATTACGATTTGGGCACTACCCAATTCCCCTATAAATTTGAAAAAGATGTAGCATTCATAAATAGGTTGTGAACAAGGGGGTGTGGGGGCTTCGCCTCCCACGCAGGGGTTCCACCCCTGCACCCCGTTCAAACTCAAGAAAGGATGGCTGTATTCTTTCGACTTTCGAAAAACTGAAAATTCAACACTTTTACTATCTCAAGAGTCTGTTTCAAAAGAAACAATACTGCGTTAACCAAAGCGGAGGCTTAGCAGGTGATTCCTGGAGAAATCTTGATTCAAGAGGGCGAAATTGAACTGAATGCCGGACGCGAAACGGTAACACTAACTGTTGCAAATACGGGCGATCGCCCAATTCAGGTTGGCTCCCATTTTCACTTCTATGAAGTCAACGCCGCCCTCCGATTTGAGCGGGAAAAAGCCAGGGGAATGCGGCTGGATATTCCCGCAGGAACGGCAGTGCGCTTTGAGCCAGGAGATGAGAAGGAAGTGACCCTGGTTTCCCTGGCTGGAAGCCGCGAGGTCTATGGGCTGAACAACAAAGTCAATGGTCCTCTCTAAATCTGAAATTATCCCATCCGATTCTGACGCATCTCTTCCAGCATCCTGGACTGGCGATCAGTAGTCGCCGCCAAAGCAGCCGCAACAGCCGCTAACTGTTCAATGTTTTTCGCCTGCCGTTCGGTCGTCACTTTCAACTCTTCAAAGGAAATTTTCAAATCTCCAAAACCCTCTTTAAAGGAAGCCCGCAATTCCGCATTACCCCGGGCGATTTCCTCTCGCAACTCTGCATTGCCCCGGGCAATCTGCTCTCGCAACTCCGCGTTGCCCCGGGCGATTTCCTCTCGCAACTCCGCGTTGCCCCGGGCAATCTGCTCTCGCAATTCTGCATTACCTTCTTTCAGAGCAATGCGCAATTCGGTAATGCCCTCCGTCATTCTGCCAACCTGGTCAATCAGGATTTCAATTTTGCTGTCCATTAAGTCCACTTTTTGTTCAATACTCATACAGCGAGGGGGCTCTCCTGAGAGTTTGGTGATAAGCATCGCCTTTCACCAAAACAAAATCAATATTTCAGGGGTTTTGTTTGAGATGAAAGAGTAGCTTAGGCTACTCTTTCACCGGCAAGCCGGGAGAACCAGCAAGGGAAAGAAGGAGATGAGGTTGATCTTGAAGTTTGCTGATTATACGCCAAGTCCATCCAAGTGCACTCAGGGGACTTTTGGAGTAAAGCAGAACCTTCAACTCCTCTGTTTCCAAACTTCCCTGACCCAATTCGCGCTTAAATAGGTAAGGTTCCTTAACAATTCATCGTTACGTGACTGAATCGAAAAAGCCTTCCCGCTCCCTGGTAGGAATTGCCGGAATTGTAGCGGTTGCGACATTGATCAGTAAGCTGTTTGGGTTGGTGCGGCAGCAGGCGATCGCGGCTGCCTTTGGTGTGGGTCCCGCCTTTGGAGCTTATAATTTCGCCTACGTTATTCCAGGCTTTTTGCTGATTTTGTTGGGTGGAATTAATGGCCCCTTCCATAGTGCGATCGTTAGCGTTCTGGCTAAGAAGAAGCGGGAAGAAGTGGCTCCCATTGTGGAAACCATCACCACCTTAGTGGTTTGTATTTTGCTGCTGGTTACGGTGGGCCTTATTGTCTTCGCAGAACCTTTAATGCATCTGGTTGCGCCTGGATTGTTCATCACGGCTCAGCAGGCAGGCAATCTCGATCCCCCTGCCGTACAGCTCGCCCAGCAAACAAGGGATATTGCCATCCAGCAGTTTAGAATTATGGCTCCCATGGCGGTGCTGGCCGGGTTGATTGGGATCGGGTTTGGCACTCTGAACGCCGCTGATCACTACTGGTTGCCATCGATCAGTCCCCTCTTTTCCAGTGTGACTGTACTGCTGGGGATAGGGGGGCTGGCAATTTACCTGGGAGACCGGATCACGCTACCCCAGTATGCGGCGATCGGCGGCGCTGTTCTTGCCTGGACAACCCTGGTAGGAGCTGTGTTGCAGTGGCTGGTTCAGCTTCCGGTGCAGTGGAAATCTGGGCTGGGAAGCCTGCGCCCACGCTTTAACTTTCATCAACCAGAGGTGCAGGAAGTCATCAAAATTATGGGACCTGCCACCTTTTCATCGGGCATGATGCAGATCAATGTCTGGACAGACCTGTTTTTTGCATCGTTTATTCCCAATGCAGCGGCAGCCGTTTCTGCGATGGGATACGCCGGGTTACTGGTTCAGACGCCTCTTGGCCTTCTCTCCAACGTGATTCTGGTACCCTTGATGCCTATATTTGCCCGGTTAGCAACTCCCGCAAGCTGGGACGAACTTAAGTTCCGAATCCGGCAGGGCTTAATGATGACAGCCATCACAATGCTGCCTCTCAGTGCATTGATGATTGCGCTGGCGCTTCCCATTTCGCGCGTGGTGTATGAACGCTATGCCTTTACGCTAGAGGATTCCTATCTGACAGCTTCGGTGCTGGTTGCTTACGCCACTGGCATGTTTGTTTATCTGGGTCGGGATGTGCTTGTGCGCGTGTTTTACGGGCTTGGAGATGCGGATACTCCATTTCGTATCAGTGTGGTCAATATTTTCTTGAATGCTCTGCTGGATTTTCTGCTGGTGAAGCCATTGGGGGCTCCGGGTCTGGTGCTGGCCACAGTTGGGGTTAACCTGATTTCGATGGTGGTTATGCTGTGGGTCTTAAACCAGCGCTTGAATGGGTTGCCGCTACGGGAATGGGGTGTGCTAGCACTGGGTTTGGCTGCTGGCAGCGCGATCGCTGGACTTGCCTGTTGGGGAACTTTGTGGGCAACTCAACAAGCACTGGGTACCGAAGGCTTGCTGATCCAACTGATGCAGTTACTCATTTCTGGCTCAGTTGGCTTGATCGTTTTTGCCCTGTTTGCCGTCCAATTGCGCTTGCCAGAAGTTGATTTGTTGGTTAATCGGTTGCGTCAACGTCTTTTCAGGCAAGGCTAGTCGAATTCTATTTCACCCAGTTGAAAAATAAATAGGGCTTGCATTCCGGCTTCATCGGTATACACCGTGGAAGTCTCAGGGTCGTAGAGATAGACCAGAACTTCAACGGGGGGTGAGGAAGTTGCCTGTCCAGCTTCTTCCCCTTCACTCCAAATCAATGCAGCAACGATCCCAAAGGTGTACTCCTTTGAATCTTCAGATCGCACTTTAAACGGCTTTTTAAGGCGCACAACGTCGCCTGTTTCCATCAGACAAGCTCCTGGTTTACTGAAACACCGGCCAACACAGAAGAGATCTAAGAAAGTATCTCCCTAACGTCCACCTTCTGTTGAAGTGCTAGCGTTTCTTAACCAGATTTTAACCTGAGGATGTGCACTATCCTGTAAAGATTGCATCCCTCTTACAGGTTGCGCTGAAACTGTTCCAAAATATCCATTAAATTAACCTGACACTGCATTGGCAGCAGATCGGCCAGCGGAACTTCGCGCTTTCCGCCCCCCAGCTTTACTGGAATGCTTTGTAGAACCTTAAGAACCTGATCTTCGTTCAAAGACTTGGAGGTGAGCATGGGGTAGAGTCGTTCTGCCAGAACGGTGTGTAAGTGAGCGTTTGAAAGGTAAAGATGCCACTTGGCTACGTCGATATAAATGTTTTCCCCAATCTCGGCGGCAAGAGATTCAATTGCTTCGCTAGTACTGATGTTTGCCATTGAAAGTATCCTCAAATTCAATTTTCAGCAAGATTATCTGGCTATCGTTTGGCTTTGGCTGTTTTTTTGTCAGACTTGGGTTGAAACCCTGCACCTGAAGCCTTAGTGGAGGTAGGAGCCGGGTCTTCGTATTTCGCGATCGCAAAAATAAAAACAGCATGAGCAACCAGAATCGCTCCCCAACCTGCCGTGACCCACGGTGTCCAGGGGAAGCCACCGGAAATGCCCAGTTCAGATGTTTCGCCCAAAACGCGGAAGAACCAGAGCCCAGAGTTAATGAGTGCAAAAATGGCCACATGGACGGCAAAATTCATTCGGTCATCCAATCGGCGATAGGCAGGATCTTGGCGATCGGGTTTGCGGGGCCAGCGAGGAGGCATAGGTCAAATGATGGAATAAGCGTCTATTTCAAGTTATCTATAGCTGTTGCCAGGTTGCTCAGAATACTAATTTTTAGGAGGTGTGGGGGCAAGCTCCAGCCAAGGGTGGAACCCTGCACCCCCTCCTCAACCTGATAACTATAGTGATACCTCTACGTTATCGGATTGCCTGGACGATGGACATCAAAAATAAGTAGCTGGGTGCAATTGAATTAAAGATGTTTTTGGGGGTGGAGGGGGTGAAACCCCCTGTCTGGGGGCAACGCCCCCATTCCCCCTTCTTCTAA
>JAIMBL010000082.1 GCA_023511615.1 Leptolyngbyaceae cyanobacterium HOT.MB2.61 | reverse complement strand
GGACAAATAGTACCTGCCAGGGTAATAGTAAAATTTGCAGACCTCATCCTTCACAATCAGGGGCAGTCTTTCGATAACCCTTTTATGGGTGCGGCTCTCCTAGCTTGCCGGTGAAAGAGTAGTGTGAGCTACTCTTTCATCTCAAACAAAATCCCTGGAATATTGATTTTGTTTTGGTGATAGGCGGCGCTTATCACCAACCTCTCAGGAGAGCCATGGGTACCAGGTATAGCGGTTGCCAGGAATTTTAACCAGATTTACGCCAGGTTCTACTCGTTCGACAATTCTAAGCGCTTCAATCTTAGTTGAAGCGACGGTTAAGTTGCTACTTTGATAGTTCCCATGAAAGTTATACTCCATATTCTCAGTGCGTTATTGATTGCAGCCGCACCGACAGAAATCATGAAGGCGCAGGCGCAGATTACTGGAGCTGGGGATAGTACCCGAACCCAGGTCAGTCAGAGTGGCAACACTTTTGATATCACGGGTGGCAGACGAGCCGGGGCTAATCTATTCCACAGCTTTCAGCAATTTGGGTTGAATCAGGGGCAAATTGCCAATTTCCTCTCTAACCCTTCCATTCAGAATATTCTGGGACGGGTTACGGGGGGGAAGCTTCTGTGATCAACGGCCTGGTTAAGGTCACAGGCGGCAACTCTAATCTGTACCTGATGAATCCGGCGGGCATTATTTTTGGAGCAAATGCCAGTTTAAATGTGCCAGGGTCGTTTACGGCGACAACAGCGAATGGCATTGGGTTCGGGTGTGGGGTATCGGGGGTGGGATGTGGGGGCTGGTTCAGTGCGATTGGTGAGAATCAGTATACTTCCCTGGGGGGAACTCCCAACACGTTTGCCTTTAGTATGCCGAAACCAGGGGCGATCGCCAATGAAGGCAACTTAACAGTGGGACGGGGACAGACCCTCGCTCTTCTGGGTGGCACAGTCATTAACCATGGCAACCTTTCAGCACCGGGAGGACAGGTGGCGATCGCGGCAGTGCCCGGAGAAAGTCTCGTCCGCATCAGCCAGTCCGGCCAGATGCTGAGTCTGGAAGTTCGCCCCCTTTCAGCCAGCGTCAGCACCCCGGAAACATTTGACAAACCAATCTTCTCCTTACCCGAACTGCTGACTGGCGGACAGGGAAACAATGCAACCGGAATAATTGCGCATCAGGATGGCACAGTATCGCTTACAGGTTCGGGATTGCGAATTACTCCAGAAGCCGGAACTGCGGTCGTCGCTGGTCAGGTGGATGTTTCAGCAACAGCCTCCGGACAGGTGGGGGGTGGGGTTCAGGTATTGGGCGATCGCGTCGCACTCCAGACGGCTACCATCAACGCCTCCGGTGATAGTGGCGGCGGTATTGTCCTAATTGGGGGCGACTTTCGAGGGCAGGGCACCGTTCCTAACGCCCAACTCACCTACGTCAGTCCAGACTCAACCATTCAGGCAGATGCTCTGCAACAGGGCAACGGTGGGCGTGTCATTGTTTGGGCAGACACCACCACCCATTTCCATGGTTCCATTACTGCCCGTGGTGGGTCGCAGGGTGGAAATGGCGGATTAGCCGAGGTTTCTGGGAAACAGACCTTAAACTACCGTGGCACCACTGATTTGCGTGCGGCAAAAGGATCTCCGGGTACGCTGCTGCTTGACCCAGAGAGTATTGTGATCCGCAACGGCACGGCGGATGGAGACGATAACGGTGTTGCAAACAATGCCTTTGGCAATAATCCAGCGGGCGATAATGGACTGGTGGGATTTGCAGATGCGGGGCCATCCGTTATCTACGAATCAGAACTGGAGGGGATGGGCAATGTGGCTCACCTCGTTCTGGAAGCCCGCAATGGCATCACCATCGAAAGCCTGGCAGATGGCATTCTGGAGATTCCCGGACTGATGGGTGGAGATGATACCAATCGTGGTTCCATCACCTTCAGCGCCGATGCGGATGGGAATGGAACGGGGAATTTCTCCATGGACCCGAACAACACCATCCGAACCAATGCCCGCGATGTTCGGATCTTTGGTGCTGAGATTACAACAGGCACTATCGACACGGTGGGGCCGTTGCTGGTAAATGGCAGTGTCGAAATAGTTGGAACCAGCATCAATACGGGTAGAATTGCAGCGGGGGGTGGATTTGGCAATACCAGTTCCGTCAAATTGACCGCAACCACAGGAGATGTAATTGTCAGAACCATTTCCGCCGGTGGGGGAGGCATTGATATTAAAGCTGCTCGCTATTTCCGGGCAACGGATACATTTACGGCATTTCTGCGGCTGGTTCTAGATCCAGTTGAGGATGCCGAGCTGATTCAATTCCTTTCGCGGGGCAATCCCCAATCCTTTGTTGATCAGGGTTTGATTGGGGGGGGCTCAGGTCTTTATTGATTTGCCTGCCAGCCTGTTTGCCAGTCCCGATTCGGGTCCGGCTCCGATTCGGATTCAGCACGGCGGCGAAGCCCGAACCATCGGTGGTGGGCAGGTCCAGATTCAAGGAACGGGCAGTATTCCCAGTGCCCAGTTTGTTGTGGGTCCAAATAATGACCACACAATCACAGTGAATGCTCCGGGCAGTGACCCAATCGCAAACTTCGATAATTTTTCCACCCTGTTTCCGCCCGGTGCCTTTCCCGAAAACTTAAGCGGCACAACGGGGGCGATCGTCCGTGGACAGGGCGATGCAACCCTGGTCACCTCTCTGCAAAATCGCCCCTTTGACCCCACACGCATTCCTACTGAAACAAACCCTGGCAATCCGGGAGGAACCACAGGAGGAGGGAATACCGGGTCATCCGGCAATTCCGGTGTCATCACACGGTTTGAATCAAGTTCAGAGGCACAAACCGTACAGCGGCAATTTGAGAACCAAACAGCCACTTTTGCCTGTCCACCAGCGGGTGTCACTGTCTCCTCTCGTAGAACCAACCGTTCCGCAACCAGCACTCAAGCGGCGGACAATCCCTGTACACCCGCCGAGAGTGATAAATCGATTCTCCAAATTCTGGAGGATACCCCTGCACCTGACCCCGATAAAGAGTTAGAAACAAGTTTCACTCCGGATCGCTCAGAACACAATCCAGGCGTGAAAAGGCGTTAGCCTTGATGGCAAGGAAACTGCTATAGGAGTCCAATCAGTTTACAGTAAACTAACTTCGCAGTTGGCAGTAGACGGGCCCCAATCGCTCAATCGGTAACCTCTTTCTTTTGCCCCAGATAGTAGTATTCATCCGGCTCTAAGTCCCTGAGTTACTATTTGCCTGGTATAGCAGTAGTCATTGTGGTTAGGACGGGGTGCAGGGGTTAACCCCTCGCTGGGGGCAAAGCCCCCACTCCCTCTTTAATTCCAATGTCCTAACCCACCGGCGTAGAGCTCTATAAAAGCTATATAAATTGCACAAGAGTCTGAAAAGTTCTTGACAGAAGTATAAACGTTACCAACAAGAGTCTGAAAAGTTCTTGACAGAAGTATAAACGTTACCAAATAGTATAGACAGCACCAACTAATGGGTTAGTGAGCATGACCAACGTGAAGAAGATTCTGTTTGCCGCGTTTTGGTCAAAATTCTGCCTGAGCTATTGTTAAGTGGAGAGTTCCTTGGAATGAAGGTTAGAAATTCGCTTTTAGCCGTGGCCGTAGCGATCGCTTCTTGCGGTATCACGGTTACGGCCAAAGCAGATACGGTAAATGCCCGCTGCGATGTGTATCCCAAAGGGGAAGATCGGGCTACGTTCTCTGGTCCCTGTACCTTTTCGCAACGGCAAGGGGTGGTTGGAATCCAACTAAAAAATGGAAGGCGCTATGACTTGACTCCCTACGGCAATCAACCGGGCAATTACCGTGATCAGAATGGTCGTGCCGCCTATCGGCAGTCTGGAATGGGCAACAAGGGACAAATTTACCGCCTTGCCACTGAATCAATCTTCGTTTACTGGGACCCTACACCCTATGGGCAAAATTCAGGCAATCAAACCGGCGGTAGTTCTGCATTACCCGTTGTGGCGCGGGGTATTTCCACTCTCACAGCCAGTAGCCCAAATGCCCAGATTAATGTGCGATCGCAACCGACGATTAACTCCGGTTCGCCTCACTATGGCATACCCGGCGACAAGGTCAAGGTGATTGAATGTGTCCCAGATCGCGATCGTCGCGGCAGCAACCTGAACTGGTGCAAGGTGCAATTTGTGCAATCTAAAGCAACTGGTTGGGTTCGGAGTGATTTCGTTATCTTTGCCGATGGTGGTGAATAAGCATTTCAGTTGACTGATTCGATCTTTAATTGACCCATTAAGTAATGTGTGAAACGATTGCAACCGTCGCTAGGCGGTGACTGCAACCCAGATACTAATCGTTTTGCGGTGATTTCCACCATGATCGAAGTAGTATCAGGATGACGGCTAACCGCTATTGGCTTTGATAATGCGCCCCAGTCATTTCAAAATCTGTAGCAGTGTGCCTAATTCGTGCCGACGCGGAAACAGGGAAAAGGTTCTGGAGGTATCGTACTTGGGAGTATCTCCTGCAGTCAGTTTCAAAAATACAAATTCATCACCGTTGGTTGTCATTCCATAAGTCCGGCAATGCAGGGTATTATCCGTCACTTTGGCTCGATGACAGCTGAGGTTGGCGGTGGCAGGCCCTAAACTGAAGATAGCGGGAGCGATCGGTGCAGAAGCGCTACCTGAATTTTGAAGGGGGTCAGTCGGCGGGCAAGGTTGCCGAAAAACACCTCTCGCTTGAGGCGATGGGCTTCGTGCCAGAGCGATCGCGCTGCTTCTACCTGCCAGCCATAGGGCTTAAAGAACTGGTTGATATCTACGGGGGCAAACTGAAGCTGAACATCGGCAGCGATCGCTTCCCGACTCATCCGTAACTGGGCGATCTTCACTGCCAGAGGGGAGACAAAATCGCTCAGCCATCTGGTAATGGTCGGTTGGGAGGCCAGGTCTTCTGCAAACAATGACACCTGAGCGGGTGGCAGATAAACCAGGAAGCCTTCTGTAATGACCAGTACCCTTTTAGCCGCTGCATTCACCTGGGAAAGAAGATTGCAGCGCTGCTGCCGATTCGTCAGGTCAATTGAAACTCGCTCTAACTGGCAAACGGGCTGGGCATCCAATAGTTTTTCTTGTTTATAGGCAAAGATGGGAGGCAAATCCACCTCAATCCATTGCAGATGAGTGGGTAACGCCATGCGGTAGGGGCGTGTGTCAAGTCCCGCTGCCAGATTGAGCACAGTATCAACACCGTTTTGCTGAATTTCCTGCCGGATCAGATCATCCAGCACAACAGTGCGCGAGGAGATGAACCAGCCAATCGAGCGATCGCCCTGCATTTGCTGATAAATCGCCTTTCCCCGTTCCCCTGCCAGCACCCGCGCAAATGGGTCGTGAAACAGCGCATCGGGGCGATCAGTTTCCAGGGCACGAGCATAGGCGACGGCAAGGGCCGTATCTGAGAGGGACTGAATTAACACTGGCGATGATACAGAGTAATTGTTCGAGCATAATAGCCTTACTTTTACAGCAGATGCCAGGGGGCAAGGTACGGGATGCTGCAACGTTCTTCCATTCGGACTCTGGTGGTCATCTGGCTGGCCTGGGTTCTGATTCTATTGGGCTATCAGGCAGCGATCGCAACTCTGACCAGGGTGGTGGGCGTTGCGCTCCTCATTCCCCTGGCACTGGCCTGGGTTCAAGAAATGGTGAATGATTCCGTTCGGTTCCACTGGAAACAGGTTGGTCAGGGCTTACTGGTTGTCGTTCCATTGCTGACCTACCTTGTCTGGAAGCAGTCCTTTTGGGGAAGGGCTTTTGATATTGTCGAAAGGCAGTATTTCAAGTGTGAACCTTTTGCCCTGAGTCGAGCCTGGATTGCCTGGCGGGATAGGTTTCTGGCTCTGTTTGGTAGCAATTCACAAACGGTAGTGTATTTCATGATTGAGTTTGGGGCGATCGCCCTGGGACTCATTGCCTGTGTCCTTACCCTGCGACGCTATCCTGGCATTGCCGCCTACGGTCTGGTGGTCATCGCCATCTCCATGACCTGTGGCGTGGTTCAGGGGATGCACCGTTATGTTCTGGCCGTGCCATCGGTCTTTCTGCTATTGAGTCAGTGGGGAGGAAACCCCGCCTTCGACCGGGCCTGGACACTTGGCGGCGTTCTATTGATGGGAATGCTGGCTACGCTCTTTACCTTTGACCTGTGGGTTGGCTGATGGGTGTTTCGGAGGGTCAGGTTTTATCGGTTCTGCTGTTTGCATTTGCATTTCCCACTTAGGATGGACGGTCTCTCCAGATAGATGGACGGTTTCCACTACCAATCGGCAGAAGTGATTGAGTGTTCCTTTTCCTAAAGTAGAGGTAGTCCACTTCCACTCAGAGACAAGTTCCATCAACATGGCTAGCCACAACGGAGACGACTGGTTGAATTCAATTAATGGGGCGATCGCTGACGCCATCAAAGCTTCCCAGGAAATTGCAGAGAGGGTCAGGAATACAACCGATGCTGCGGGAAAAGTGATTGGCACAAACCTGTACGAGTTTGTTGAGCAGGGCACTGAAACCATTGGCAAGGTCGTCTCTCCCATCGCCGAAAACCCGATCGTTCAGTTTGCTACAAAGGTGCCGGTAATTAGCTGGCTGGCGGCGGCACTGGGCCAGGTAAATGTGGCAGCCGTTGAGCGGGATGTGGAGGAGTTGCGGTTGAAGTACCCCTTGGATACCGAAGAACAGTTGGCCCATCGAATCATGGTCAATACAGCCTGGAAGGCTGCCGGAGTCGGGTTGGTAACGAATGTGGTTCCCCCCTTAGCAGTGACGCTATTTGCAATTGATCTGGGTGAGATCGCCGCCCTGCAAGCAGAAATGCTTTACCGTATCGCGGCCATCTATCGCTTCTCACCCACTGACCCCACTCGGCGGGGTGAGGTACTGGCGCTCTGGGCCATATCCACCGGCAGTTCAGGCTTGCTCAAGACAGGACTCAACCTTGTGGAAATTATTCCTGCCCTTGGGGCACTAATCGGCGTCAGTGGAGATGCGGGCCTGATCTACACCATGGGCTATCTTGCCTGCCGCTTTTATGAGGCAAAGCGGAAGCAATTATAGCCAGCGCGATCCCATGACTTTATGGTCATTTACACTTACGATAGGGATCCTGCTCTAAAATAAAGGACTTGACCAGACATTTCATTCTCTGCCGGTGTCTCTGACTCTTAACCGCGATCACTTAGAAGCCATCAACCGCCATGCCGAGCGCACTTACCCTGATGAGTGCTGCGGTTTGCTGATTGGCAGACTGACGGAGGCAGGAAGGGTCGTATCAGAAATTTGGACGACCGAAAATACCTGGACGCAGGAAGTGGCTGACGAAATTAGCGATGGGCTCCCCACCAGCAAAACTCACCGCTACTGGATTGCTCCCCAGGAAATGCTGGCAGCGATGAAAGCGGCTCGACAACAAGGCTCGGAGATTGTTGGAATCTACCATTCTCACCCGGATCACGGGGCGATTCCGTCGGAGTGCGATCGCCGCCTTGCCTGGCCCCAATATTCCTACCTGATTGTCTCGGTGATTCAGGGAACAGCAATCAACGCTCAAAGCTGGGCACTGGATAATCATCATCAGTTTCAACCTGAAACCCTTTACACCCTGGAATGCCCCCGAATGCGACGCGAGTCGCTAATACCAGATGCTTGAAATCAATTCATCTTTGACCAGCGTCCCTGAACTGGGAAACCCCTTTGCACCGTCATCTTCACTCCTCATTCCCTATGCTAAATCCCAATCTCGATGAAATTCAGCTCACAAAAGACGACTACGAACGATACTCGCGCCACCTGATCCTGCCTGAAGTGGGGCTAGATGGGCAAAAGCGACTTAAAGCAGCCAGTGTTCTCTGTGTCGGTACCGGGGGGCTCGGCTCTCCCCTGTTGCTCTACCTGGCAGCAGCAGGGATTGGGCGCATTGGTATCGTAGATTTTGATGTGGTAGATAGCTCCAACCTGCAACGGCAGGTCATCCACGGGACATCCTGGGTCGGTAAACCCAAAATTCAATCAGCCAGAGACCGGATTCTGGAAATCAACCCCTACTGCCAGGTCGATCTGTACGAAACTCGTCTCAGTTCAGAAAATGCCCTGAATATTTTCAAAGACTACGACGTCATCGTAGACGGCACCGATAACTTCCCAACCCGTTACCTGGTCAACGATGCCTGTGTCATGCTGGGCAAACCCAATGTCTACGGTTCCATCTTTCGGTTTGAGGGACAGGCAACCGTTTTCAACTATCAGGATGGCCCCAACTATCGCGACCTCTACCCCGAACCCCCACCACCCGGACTGGTGCCTTCCTGTGCTGAAGGGGGAGTGTTAGGAATTCTCCCCGGTGTGATTGGGGTGATTCAGGCAACGGAAACAGTCAAAATTATCCTGGGTGTGGGCAAAACCTTGAGTGGACGTTTGCTACTTTACAACGCTCTGGATATGACGTTCCGGGAATTGAAGTTGCGCCCAAATCCAGTACGTCCGGTGATTGACAGGCTGATTGATTACGAAGAGTTTTGTGGCATTCCTCAAGCCAAAGCAGCGGAGGAAAAGGAGAAAGCCAGTATGCAAGAAATAACTGTACAGGAACTCAAGCAGTTGCTAGACAGCGGTGCGGATGACTACGTTTTAATTGATGTCCGCAATCCTAATGAATGGGAAATCGCTAAGATTCCAGGGGCTGTGCTGGTGCCCCTACCCGATATTGAAAATGGCTCTGGAGTCGAGAAAGTGAAGGAGTTGCTGAATGGGCACAAGCTGATTGCCCACTGCAAAATGGGCGGGCGATCGGCGAAAGCGCTGGGCATCTTGAAGGAAAAAGCTGGAATTGAAGGTATCAACGTCAAGGGTGGTATCACTGCCTGGAGTCAGGAAGTTGATCCTTCCGTGCCTCAGTATTGAATGTTTGTCCAAAAGCCTTGACGTAGGGTGGGCAGTGCCCACCCTGATCGAATTTATAGCAGGTATGACTCCATCCCTTCTTCCGGCTGATGATTCGCCCTACTTCAACCAACAACTCTCCAGGGCAGCAATTGCTTCCAGAAAAGCGGGTATCTCTTCATGTCAATTGGGAGGGTTATCAAACCATTCGCGGCCTACTGGGTGAACAGCGCTCTGCCCATCTGACCTATTACGACGGCATTCTGGAGATCATGACCCCTTTAGAAGAACATGAAAACTCCAGTGGTTTAATTGGGCAATTCATCGAGATTTTAACCGAAGAGTTGAATCTCAATATTAAAACAATGGAATCGACTACGCTTGATCGCCCAGGACTAAAAGTAGGGGCTGAACCAGACAAAAGCTATTACATTGGCAATGAGCCTCTTGTGCGGGGCAGAACGGTTGACCTTACAGTCGATCCTCCCCCAGATCTGGTGGTAGAAGTTGACATTACCCATACCGATATCGACAAAAACGCTCTTTACGCAGACTTAGGGGTACCCGAATTCTGGCGTTACAACGGCAATACCCTGAAGATTTATCAGCTTCAAGCGGACCAGTATCAAGAAGTGGAAGTCAGCCCAACCTTTCCTGCGATTCCCAAGGATAAGCTTTACGAGTTTCTGCAGAACTGCGCCCAACAAGGCGAAACTCAGGCCAAGAGAGACTTAAGAGTGTGGATCCGCAGTCAGTTTCAGTAGGGTGTTATGTATCACTACGCTCTTCGCAAAGGCGTTTGTCATCCTCTTTGACTGTCGGACTGTTGACTAGAAAGTTATGAATCCAGTGGCAGCCTCGCGTTACTAACGTATCAAAGTTCAGGGTTTCGGCATTCCAGAGCTTGATGGTTTTATCCTCACTGGAGGAGGCAATGATTTTTCCATCGGGGCTGAAGCTAACACTCTGGACAGAACCTCGATGACCCAGAAGAGTTTTGAGTTCCTGTCCATCAACTGACCAGATTTTGATCGTGTTATCCACGCTGGCAGTGGCAACTCGCTGGCTGTCCGGGCTAAAGCCAACGCCATTGACGTAACTACCATGCCCATCCAGAACCGCAACTTCTTGCCCTTCCACCGACCAGAGGCGGGCGGTGCCATCGGCGCTGCCGGAAGCAATTAACTTTCCATCAGGGCTGAACCGGACGCTGTTGACAGCTCCCGTATGCCCATTGAACGTTTTCAACTCCTGTCCCTCGACTGACCAGAGTTTAACGGTATTGTCTGCCCCACCGGAGAGGATTTGGTTGCCATCGGGGCTAAAGCTGACACTGTTGACATAGCTGGTGTGTCCTTTCAGGGTCTTTAATTCTGATCCTTCAACTGACCACAGCCTGATCGTCTTGTCCGCACCGGCGGAGACAAGCAATTTGCTATCTGGACTAAAGCTAACGCTGTTGACATAGCTGGTGTGTCCCCGCAGGGTTTTTAGCTCGTGGCCATCTATCGACCAGAGTTTGATGGTATTGTCGGCACTGGCGGAGGCGATCAATTTCTTGTCTGGACTGAAGCTAACGCTGTTGACCAGATTCGTATGTCCTTTGAGGGCTTTGATCTGACGCCCTTCAAGGGACCAGATACGAATAGTATTGTCGGCACTGGCGGAGGCAATCAGTTTGCCATCGGCGCTAAAGCTGACCCGGCTGATGTCGTCGCTGTGCCCTCTGAGGGTAGCGAGTTCCTGGTCATCGTTGACGGACCAGAGGCGGATGGTGGTGTCGCCACTGGCAGAAGCCAGGGTTTTGCCATCGGGGCTATAGCTAATTCCCCAAACGTAGCCCCGGTGTCCTTGCAGGGTAGTGAGTTCTTGCCCATCGAGCGACCATAGCTTGATGGTGTTATCCCAACCAGCGGAGGCCAGTTGTTTGCCATTGGGGCTAAAGCGAACATCATTAACAAAGTCGGCATGACCTTTGAGGGTGCGGACGAGTTGGCCGTTGAGATTCCACAACCGGATGGTGCGATCGCTGCTGGCTGAAGCGAGCAGCTTACCATTGGGACTAAAGCTAATGCTGTTAACATCGCTGGTGTGCCCCTGGAGGACTTTTAACTGCCGCCCATTGAGTGCCCACAAACGCACAGTCTTATCATCACTGGCGGAGGCCAGCATCTGACCGTTGGGACTGAAGCTCACTCCCCAGACATCATCTGTATGTCCTTTGAGGATCTTCAGTGGGCGTCCGTCGATCGCCCAAACTCTGACTGTGCGATCGCCACTGGCAGAAGCGAGCAGTTTGCCAGTGGGGCTAAAGCTGACCCGGTAAACTGGAGCGGTGTGCCCTCTAAAGGTTTTGTAGAGCTGAAATTCACCATTGCCATTCCGCTTCCAGAGCCGAATCGTCCTGTCTTCGCTGGCAGTGGCGAGGAAATCACCATCGGGACTGAAGGTAGTGCTATAGATGCGATCGCGGTGACCCTCCAGAGTTTTGAGCGATCGCCCATCTGCGCTCCACAAGCGGACAGTGCCATCATCACTGGCAGAGGCCAGGAGCTTTCCATCAGGGCTAAAGCTAACGCTGTTAATGGGTTTGAGGTGGCCCGTTAGTTGATTTTGCTCCCTCACTCCATAAACAGCCTGTTGCAGTGCCATTCTGACCTGGTTTTGTGTGTCGGTATCGGCCCAGGGGGCTGTCTTCAGTTCCCGCACGGCTCGCAGGGCCGCCAGAAGTGCATGCAATTCCTGGTTAGAGGACAGCAACACCGAGGAGGAAAGGCTAAGGGTGTTGATCTGTCCATCTAAGGCCTGTCGCCGCTGGTTTTCTGCCCGATGGGACTGCCAGAGGGCAAGAAGGGCCAGGGAAAGGGCGATCGCAGAAAAGCCCAGCAGTCCAGTAATGGTTCGGCGTCGCTGGCGATCGCGTCGTCCCGTACTGGCATCGATAAAACGATTTTCGTCCGGACTTAAACCACCCAGCATCAGGTCAAATGCCTTCTCTTTGCGCAGTTCCAGCACTGCTTCCAGCTTGGAACCGCTCCACAGTTCTTCATCCGCTTTGGCAGTATCGCTGCGCTGGAGGATTTGCCAGCGGGTCACATCTTCCGCCAGCCGATGTTTGATCGCAATCACCTGGTGGGCATCGGCAATCCAAGCCTTCAACGTCTGCCAGGAGTCGATCAGGGCCTCGTGGGCGATTTCCACCGTGGGCTGGAGGCGATCGCTATCATTACTCACCAGCAGATTCTGATCGATCAACTCGTCCAGCGTGCTGTTCACCAGGTCGCCTGTGAACTCAGAGCGGTAGGCCCGGCGGCTGACTGCCTTTCCGCCCCCTGTGTCATCAACACTATTAATCGTTACCAGGCGCAGAAAGATTTGTTTGATGGCTGCCTGTTTTGCCTCCGGCATTGCTTCATAAAGCTGATCAATCCGCTTTTGTAAAGCACCCCGCACTCCACCCAACTCCCGATAGGTTCTTGCGTGCAGGGTATGGTCTTGCAAATTGCCGTTGCGACGCTCGCTTTCCCATAACAAGTCGAGAGTGTATTGCAACAGGGGTAAATAGCCTGCCTGTCCCTGCACATCCCGCAAAATTTCCTCAATCAAGCCACTTTCAAACATCACCCCCAATCGGGCAGCGGGTTGTTTAATCGCCAGCCACAGTTCATCCCGCTGCATGTCGGTCATGAGGCGGATTTGCCGTTGGGTTAGTTTGCCCAGAGTTGGGTAGGCGCTGAATTTATCTAGAAAATCTGCCCGCATCGTCAGGACGAGCTTGACCGTGTGGTCGTGCAGTTTGACTAGTTGGGTCAGGCTCTCGATAAAGCGGTAACGAGTTTCAACGGGCGTAATGGTGAACAATTCCTCAAACTGGTCAATGAAGATGAGCCAGTATTCCCCTGGCTGCTTCAGCACCTTCATGGCCTGCATCAAACTGTCGGGTTTGCCCTCCCGGACAAGCCTGGCATCGGATTGTTTGTAGCGGCTGAGCAGACTGGCGTAGAGGGATTCAAACGGGTTTTCATCGGGGGTAAACACCAGGTTGACCAGTCGATTTCCCCACTTTTCCAGCAGCCGGGGAATGACTCCCGCTCGCACAACGGAAGACTTGCCGCTGCCAGACGCTCCCAGCAGCAGAATCAGGGAATTCTGCTGCAGTTCATCCACCAGGCTGGCAACGAACTGATCACGCCCAAAGAAGCGATCCTTGTCTTCGATTTCAAATTTCTTCAGTCCCTTATAGGGTGAGGGTAACTCTGAAGTAACGACAGCCCTGGATGGTTTCGCCGGAAGCAGGCCAGAGGTTTGAACTGGAGTACCTTCCAGAATCTGGTAAACCGGAACGGGATCGCGAATGTTTTTGAGTTCCTGTGGTCCCAGGTAAGTGACCTTCAGGTCTAGCTGATTTTTGACGACATCGTAGACGGTTTGAGAAATGCAGATGCCGCCGGGATCGGCTTTTGCTTGCAGGCGGGCGGCAATATTGACCCCACTCCCCATCACATCTGCCTCGCTGAAGAAAACATCACCCAGGTGGATGCCAAGACGGTAGGCCATCACTTCCTGGGGTGGGAGGTCGGCAGCGGCCTGGGCGATCGCTCGCTGAATCTCTACTGCACATTCAACCGCCTGCACCGCACTGGTGAAATACATCATCAGGCCATCCCCTGTCGTTTTGAGGACATGCCCCTCAAACTCCTGGCAAAGACGGGCCATCAACTCCAGATCCCGTTGCAGAATTAGCAGCGTATTTTCCTCGTCCGCGGCCATCCGGGCGCTAAAGCTGACCCCATCGGTGAAGACGATCGCCGCCAGGACCCGCTGTCCTTTCAAGTTCTGAGGCAGGGATCCATTCCCTAAAGGCATTGTCATAGGAACTCCCGGTCAAACAGAATCTTGCCGGAAGCATCCGAATTTCTTACCAGGGGGTTTTCAATCAGTCTGGCAACATACGAAAGCCGAACCAGCCCCACCCAATCTTGTTTTGGCAAATTCGGGATGCACTCTGTTTCAGGTAAGTATATCGGTTTTTCCATCGAACACTCTGCTGGGTGAACCACCAAAATTTTTCTGTCATTCCGGTGTCTTTGCTTTGAGCCACCTGCCGTACGGTCAGGGAAATTTAAATTTAAATTAGGAGCGATCGCTCCCCTATATTGCCCACGATTTCACGCCATGGGAACGGCTCATTTCTTCCATCAGTTTGCAGCTTTACTGAAAGCTGGCTTTTCGATGCAGCAGAGTTTGACGATGGCTGCTAAAGATGGTAGTCCTGCATTTCAAAAAACTTTGCGAGAAGCCAGTTTCAAGGTTGAGATGGGGCAGGATCTGGCTTCATCTCTCAGCTCTCGCTACTTTGCCCCATGGACCATTAGCCTGATTCGAGCAGCCGAGTACGGCGGTTCGCTGGAGGAGACATTTGAGCGGCTGGCGATCGCTCCTAAGCCACAACCTTTGGCAATAAATCTTTGACCTCAATCCTCACTTCAGGAAAGTGTAGTGGTGTTGCACTGGCATCCTCTGCTAAAACAACCTCGCTCTGGTAGCGATCCTGGCCCGGTTCTCGGAAGATATGCAATTTTCGCTCCAGGACATCCAGCACCCAATAGTCTGCAATGCCTGAACAGGCATAAGCATTTGCTTTGAACTCACAGTCCGTTCTTAGACTGGAATCCGCCACTTCAATCACTAGATAAACTTCTAATGGGGTCGGGTGATGGTCGGCATAGTCGAGGGGGTCAAGTTTTACGACGGCAACATCGGGTTCCGGTTCGGAGTAGTTGTTTAAGCGAATGGGTTCTTGAATCCGTGTCCATGCAATTCCAGCTAGCAGTCGTTCAAATAACTTTTCCGTACGCCCTTTTGCAGAGGAATGTGCTGTTCCTTTGGCTGCCATTTTAATAATTTGTCCACCAATCAGCTCTATCCGTTCGTCGGGCGCGAAAATGCCCGCCTCCGCCATCTTGTGATATTCCTGCACTGTGATTAATCGGATTTCTGCAAGCATTCTGGATCTCCTGTTGGTTTGCGATCGCCCACCCCACTCCATTCCTGTGATTTCAGTGTATCGCTCGCACAGGAGTCGGTAGAATAAGGGCAAGCATAGGCAACGGGCGACACAGCAGTAGGGATGAATTGAGTTACTGTCTATGAACTGTTATCACTTTCCTGGCTGAGTGACCGCAGTACAGGGCAAAGATTGATACATTTATACTAGATCCCAGATAGTCACCACTCAGGATATTTCTCCTCTGCACATTTAGTGAAAATATCTGCTTCAAACGCTAGATATAGTGATACCCTGAACTCGTCTTTGAGTGGGTACGAGTCCCTATGTCCTTTGTTGGTCTGCATATTCATAGTGATTACAGCTTGCTGGACGGTGCCAGTCAAATCCCGGAGTTGATTGACCGCGCCATTGAGTTGGGGATGCCTGCGATCGCCCTGACTGATCATGGGGTCATGTATGGAGCGATCGAGTTGCTCAAGGTATGCAAAGCCAAAGGGGGGGCAATCAAACCCATCATTGGCAATGAAATGTACCTGATCAACGGGGACATTGAGAAACAGGAACGCCGCCCCCGCTATCACCAGGTTGTCCTTGCTAAGAATACTCTCGGCTATAAAAATTTAGTCAAACTCACCACCATCTCTAACCTGAAGGGGATTCAGGGGAAGGGGATCTTTGCCCGCCCCTGTATCAACAAGGAACTTCTGGCGCAGTATCACGAGGGGCTGATTGTGACCTCAGCCTGCCTGGGCGGAGAGGTGCCCCAGGCCATTTTGCAGGGACGACCTGAAGTCGCTCGCCGGGTTGCCCAATGGTACAAGGATCTGTTTGGGGATGATTATTATCTGGAGATTCAGGATCACGGATTACCAGAAGAGCGGATTGTTAACCCCGAAATTGTCAAAATTGCGCGGGAACTGGATATCAAAATTATCTGTACCAACGACTCTCACTACATTTCCTGCTATGACGTAGAGGCTCATGATGCACTGCTGTGTATTCAAACGGGCAAGCTAATTACGGAAGATAAGCGATTGCGCTACACCGGGACGGAGTATCTCAAATCGGCTGAGGAGATGCGGCGTCTGTTCCGGGACCACCTGACTGAAGATGTGGTTGAGGAGGCGATCGCCAATACCCTGGAAGTTGCCGCCAAAATCGAAGACTACGACATCCTGGGAGAACCCCGAATTCCCGATTATCCAGTCCCCGATGGCTACACCGCGGCCACCTACATGGCAGAAATTGCCCGGGCTGGTTTGGTGAAGCGGCGGGGATACCAATCTCTGGATGAAGTAGAGCCAGCGTATCGAGAACGGCTGGAATACGAACTCCAGATGATGCAGCAGATGGGGTTTGCTACCTACTTTCTGGTGGTATGGGATTACATCAAATTTGCCCGCGATCGCGGTATCCCCATTGGTCCCGGACGGGGTTCAGCCGCTGGTTCCCTGGTTGCCTATGCCATGGGCATCACCAACATTGACCCAGTTCACCACGGGCTACTATTTGAGCGCTTCCTCAATCCCGAACGCAAGTCCATGCCCGATATTGACACCGACTTCTGTATTGATCGCCGGGATGAAGTAATCCAGTACGTGACTGAGAAATACGGCACCGAGCGGGTTGCCCAGATCATCACCTACAACCGCATGACCTCCAGAGCGGTGCTGAAAGACATTGCACGGGTGCTGAACATTCCCTATGGGGAGTCCGACCGCATGACCAAAATGATTCCGGTTGTGCGCGGCAAACCCACCAAACTCAAGGTGATGGTTTCCGATGAGACCCCCGAACCGGAGTTTAAGAAGCGATACGACGACGATTTACCCGTTCCCGGCACCGATCCCCCCATCACCTACCGCCGCTGGATCGATATGGCCATCCGAATTGAGGGCACCAACAAGAGTGTGGGCATCCATGCTGCTGGCGTGGTCATTTCGGCCCAACCCCTGGATGAAATTGTGCCCCTTCAGCGCAACGACGACGGCAACGTCTTCACTCAATACTACATGGAAGACATTGAAGCTCTGGGGCTGCTCAAGATGGACTTTCTGGGGCTCAAGAACCTGACCATGATTCAAAAATCAGTTGAGCTGATTGAGCAGACGCGGGGTGTCCGGATTGACCTTGATCGCCTCCCCCTGGATGACCCAGAAACTTATAAGCTCCTGGCGCGGGGTGAGCTGGAAGGAGTGTTCCAGTTGGAATCATCTGGTATGCGGCAGATCGTGCGTGACCTGAAACCCTCTGGTCTGGAAGATATTTCCTCGGTGCTGGCACTCTACCGTCCTGGACCCCTCGATGCTGGGCTGATTCCCAAGTTCATTAACCGCAAACACGGGCGTGAAAAGATTGACTATGAGCACGAGATCCTGAAGCCCATCCTGAGCGAAACCTACGGGATCATGGTCTATCAGGAGCAGATCATGAAAATTGCTCAGGACATGGCCGGTTACTCTCTGGGGCAGGCAGACCTGTTGCGGCGAGCCATGGGGAAGAAGAAGAAATCTGAAATGGAGAAACATCAAGAAATTTTTGTCAAAGGCGCAAAGGAGCGGGGCGTTAAAGAAAAGATTGCCATCGAGCTGTTTGAGCAGATGATCAAGTTTGCGGAGTACTGCTTTAACAAGTCGCACTCCTGCGCCTATGGCTACGTTACCTATCAAACGGCATACCTGAAGGCCAACTATCCAGTGGAATACATGGCGGCCCTGCTAACTGTCAACAGCGGTGACCAGGATAAGGTGCAGAAATATATTGCCACCTGTCTGGCGATGGGAATTACGGTTGAGTCGCCAGATATCAACCGCTCTGGAGTTGACTTTACCCCCAGTGGAAACAGTATTTTATTTGGGCTTTCAGCAGTGCGAAATGTGGGAATGGGGGCGATCGAGGCCATCCTGGTTGTGCGGGAAGCAGAGGGAGCCTTTAAGTCTCTGGCAGACCTGTGTGTCCGCGTAGCCTGTGCCGAAGATCGACGGGTAGATTCGCGGGCTTTGAACCGGCGAGCATTGGAAGCATTGATCCATTGCGGTGCTTTTGACAACCTGGAACCCAATCGCAACCAGTTGCTGCACGACCTGGAACTGGTACTGGATTGGGCCCAGTCACGGGCTAAGGAAAAGGCCAGCGGTCAGGGCAACCTGTTTGATTGGCTGAGTGGGGAAACGACCCATGCTGCTACCGGTTTTGATACGGCTCCTAAAGCGCCCCCTGTTCCTGATTTGCCGCCCCAGGAAAAGCTGAAGCTGGAAAAGGATATTCTCGGATTCTACATTTCAGACCATCCCCTGAAGATGGTGCGAGAATCGGCGCGGATTCTGGCTCCAATCAACCTGAGTGATCTGGCAGACTACAGCGAAGGAGCATCAGTGAGTGCAGTGGTGATGATTACGACGATGAAGCCAGTGACAACAAAGAAGGGCGATCGCATGGCGATTATCCAGATCGAAGACCTGACCGGACAAACCGAAGCTGTTGTGTTTCCCAAATCCTACGAACGAATTGGGCAGCACATTCAACCCGACGCCCGCTTAATGCTGTGGGGAAAGGTTGATCGCCGCGACGAACAGGTGCAGTTCATCGTTGAAGATGCCGAACCCATCGAAGCCGTCCGCATGGTGATGGTAGAACTCAGTCCCGAACTTGCCAGCGATATTGCCGAGCGGCAACGGTTAAAAGAAATCATCCTGGAACAGCAGGGTGAAAAAGATAAAGCCAAGATTCCAGTGGTTGCCATTATTAGCAGTTACGATCGCCGCCACTTCGTCCGCTTTGGCTCCCAGTTTCGAGTGCAAAACCATGAAGCCGCCGTCAATGCACTCGTCAGAGCCGGGTTTCAGGCAAGAACCTCTTCCCTGGTGAGTTAGGGAGAGGGGACTGGACTCCCATTGAATCCAACTCTATCGGGAACGCGATGTGCAACTTTGCCGACCCCCCTCACCCTAAATCCCTCTCCCAATTTGGGCTACTGTGTATACCCATCTTGGGCATGAGCTAGAATCCAGCCTTGAAAGATACGCTCAAACATTTGCAGTCCTTTGAATAGAGTCCTGATTCCTGGAGGTTGCTGGCTTTGAAGACCAGACCATCCGCCTAAACGGGCAATCAGCCAGGATGCCCAAGCCAAGGTGTAGCGAGGATAAGGGTTTTGTTG
>JAIMBL010000081.1 GCA_023511615.1 Leptolyngbyaceae cyanobacterium HOT.MB2.61 | reverse complement strand
CAGACGATCTCATCACTGACCGGATGGAATTACATTTTGGATGCGCTATCTGTAGCAGGTATTTCTTGAATTGGTATTACACTCAACTCCAAACTTTTGAGCGGCTCTCAGGCAAATCATCATAAACAACGGAATGAGGGTTTTAAGGGTGTCTGGCGCTTAAAACTGCGACTACAAGATCAAAGTCCGCCTGCGCGGACTCAGGAAAAATCAAGGGTTGACCTGACCTGCGTAGGCAAGTTTTGTCTATATAGCTGCGACTTTAGTCGCCAGGGCGACAAAATGACGGGCCTTTGAAGCATCCTCTCACCTGGTTGATTCATGATCGTCCTAAAAGCTTTTTGAGTTTGATCAACTTGTTATACAGACGGTCAAGCCTGCTACTTTGGATAGCGTGAAGTTGAGCTTCGACCTGCTGGCGCTGGTTCTCAGCCTGTCTCCGCTGCTCGTCTGCTTCAAATAACAGCTTGAGGGTTTCATTTAGGCGGGCATGGGTGCGCTGGACATCTTCCCTCAAATCAACAATGTGTTCAAACAGTACCCTAATGTTTTGAGAATACAGTTCCTTATGGTTGTTGAACAGGTGGGTGTAGTACTCTATCCAGTTCTGGCGGGTCATGGAGTTGCTTCTGGAACTGTTGATCTGACGGTAGTAGAAGAGGACTTCGGGAATTCTGACGACTTCTCTGCCCAGCTCAATCAGGGATAGCCAGAAGTCATAGTCTTCCCAACCGCGAAAGTCGTTTTTGTATCCACCAACCTTTTCCCAATCTGCTTTTCGATAAAAGCTGGAGTTGAAAATCATGTTGCCCAACAAAATGCCTGGAAAGTTAAATCCGGGCAGGTCGAATTTGCCCGTCTTCTCGCCAAAAAATTCGGCTTCGCAGTAGACAATTCCCACATTTGGGTTTTCGTCCAAAATTCTGACGGCCTGTTCCATGTAAGCGGGGGCAATGCGATCGTCCGCATCCAGTGGCAAAATGTACTGTCCGCGAGCGTATTGAATGCCTGTATTGCGTGCCGCCGCCGGACCCCGATTTTCAGTATGGAGAACTGTAACTCCCGGTTTCTGGTAAGTGCCAAGAATCTGGTTGGTTTCTTCATCCGTAGAGCCATCATTGATCAGGATAATCTCAAAGCTCTGAAAGGTCTGGTTCAAAACACTGTCTACCGCTTCATTGACATACTTACCCTGGTTGTAACAAGGCATAATGACTGAAACGATCGGGCTGAACTGGCTCATGGGGAGAATTGTTAGTTGTTAGCTGTTAGTTGAATAAGGGGAGAGGGGAACACCAGGGGTGAGGGCGGTGGGCAATAAGTGGAGGGATAGATGGATGAGTTTTGAGTTTTGAGTTTTCTCCAATACCTCATGTCTAGCCCCCAGACCCTAACCCCTAGTACTCTGTCAAATTGAATTTGACGGTTAGCGAATACCCAGGAAGTTGATGGGGGTTAAATTTCGAGGGTCTGCGACCCGTCAAAATTTTCCTGGCGAAACACTAGCCCCTGGTCCCCATTCCTGGCTCCTGACTCCTGATTCCTGGCTTCTTTCCTCTTTCCTCCTTCTAGTCTCTCGTACTTCTCCTCGCATTTACCACTTCCGAAGCAGCCTGAGCAGGGGAGATGCCCAAACTTTCATTTGCGGGCAGGCAAGGGGCATCATGTCGAGGTAGCGATCGCACCGCTCTCTGGTCCACCGGGGCCGCTTCAACCCATTGGGTGTTAGCTGCCAGGTGGCCAAGTCGAGCATGAAGTAAGTGTAGTGCCTGCCACCAATCAGTTGCAGACTGTACTGGGCTTCGGGTCCCTCATAGACGCCTTCCCGACCCTGAGGGTGATGGCTGTAGTCGTGGTTCTGGTGGATGGCAGTGATTGCTCCGGTGGCATCAATGAGCGGAATTCTTAGACTCAGAGCTTTGTAAAGCATCCAGTTATCCCAGCAGGGGCGACCGATGCCAAAGGGAGGAATGTCTGTGTAAGTGTTCTGGGTAAAGACAAAGTAATCCATCGCGTGGGGCCCGGCGAGGTGCCCAAATTGGATGGCGCGATCGCGCAATTGGGTTTCCCAATTTTCCTCAAACTGGATGGGTTCGGTGACATCCAGATTTAACCGTTGCCCCGTCAACATAAATCGCTGAAATGGCACCCGCCGAATCGCCTGGATAAAATCACTCATCAACACGATGTCGGAATTGATGTAGGAGAATAGGGGACCTTTCCCTACCCGTTGCGCGATTTCAAATAGGGAACTGACAAGGGGTGTTCCAAATTCGTTGCGTTTCACCTCTGAAACATGCTTCAAGCCAAATTCCCTGGCAACTTCTGCTGTACCCTCATCATCTCCCAGCAAGATAATTTCCGGCTGGGGTTGTAACTTTGTCCAGCTTTGAATCGCATTACGCTGAATGGTATTGAAATGCCCTCGAAAGGACTTGGGAATAGCAAACAGAGTGAGCATAGGGAAATCATGGCACCTACTGTTTTAGGGCAACATACTTTCGTCGAAACGGCGTTGCAAAGGCGTAGAAATACCAGCGGAGATAAATTGGTACCCACTTAAACACCCGGAAATTACTTTTACCATAGGTGCGCTCAATCCAGCGGGCGGGCACTTCGCCAATTTTCCAGCCTAATCTGTGAGCCTTCACCAGTAATTCCAGGCTAAACGCCCACCCTTCCTGGGTTTCAATCGGAATCTGCTCAATCACCCGGCGGGAAAACATGCGGAAACCATTGGTGGCATCATGGGTTGGAATTCCGGCAATGTAGTGCAGCGTAAAGGCTGCCGTTCGCACCAGGATATCCTTCAGCCAGGGGCAGCCCTTCATACAACCACCGGGGATGAATCGGCTGGCACAGGCAATGTCACACCCCTGTTGAATTTTTTCGTACATGCGATCGAGCATCACCGCATTGGTAGTGTCGTCTGCTGGGAATACCAGAATCGCTGGTGCTGTCGTTTCCTCAAAACCAGTCATCACTGCGCCAAACGCCCCGTTCCCCCGATTCTTGACCAGGGTCAGCTTGAGCTGGGAAGCCTGGTCGTAATGTTTCAGGGCTTCCAGTGTGTTGTCCGTGTCATGATCATAGCAAATCAAGATCCGAAACGGCGTCTTGACCGAAATCCGAAGCGACTCCAACACATTGATGATGTTTTCGCCTTCGTTATAGACCGGGATGATAATGTCCAGTTGACACACAGCAGGAGGAGAGTGAGTGAGTGGGGGAGTGGGAGATTATGGAGGTGATGGAGGGGAGGAATGGGTGGGATAAGTATAACGGTAGTCATTGTAGTCAGGACGGGGTGAAGGGATGAAACCCCTGGCTAGGGGCGAAACCCCCACTCCCTCTCTAATTCCAATGTCCTAACGCACCTGCGTAGAGCTATAGATGGGTGGAAGGGCGGGAAAACAGGGCTGTGATGGAGTAATGGATGTAAAGAGCAATCACCCCCGCCCCCCTCCTAACAACTAACAACCAACAACTAACAACCAACAACTATTTCACTTCCAAAATCCGGGGTACTGGTAGTGGAACGATGTACTTACCCTTGAACCCCTTCTGGGTCAGTTTGGGAGCGAGTTCATCGGCAATGTGCCAGGAGAGGAGGAGGGCGTATTCTGGTTGATCTTCAAAGAGTTTGGACTCTTCAATTACAGGAATCAGGGTGCCAGGCATGTACTTGCCAGTTTTGTAGGAACCTTTGACCTCCAGTACATAGTCAACGATGCCATCGTCCAGCCCAACGTAGTTGATCAAGGTGCTGGCACGGGAGGGTGCGCCAATTCCATAGACACGATGCCCTTGCTTCTTAATGTCGAGCAACAGGCTGTGGAGCTGGAGCTTGGACAGGACGACTTTGTGCTTGAAATCTTGCAGTTTCTCAGCGTTCAGACCAACGGTTGCTTCTTTATCCAGTAGAGCTTGCACAGTAGGCTTAACTGGATAAGTTCCCTTGCGAGCAGCATAGACCCGAATGGAGCCGCCGTGGGTTGGAATTTTTTTGGCATGGATGACTTCCAGTCCGTGCATATTGAGCAGGTACTGGAGGCTTTGCAGAGAGTAATAGCGCAAATGCTCATGATAGATCGTGTCGTATTGCAGGGTTTCTACCAGACTGAGCAGATAGTGGGATTCGGAGATAAAGACGCCTTTTTCATCCAGCAGCAGCAGAATATTATCCACGATATCGTGGATGTTTTCGATGTGAGCGAAGACATTGGTGGCGGTGATGACTTTGGCAGTTCCCTTTTCTGCCTTGACTTTGGTAGCAATGTCTTTGCCAAAAAAGGCGATCGCCGTCTCAATGCCTTTCTCATTCGCAATCTCACCCCGTTGCGTGGGTTCAATCCCCTGCACCCGGTGCCCACCATTCTGAAAGTTGCTCAACAATGTGCCATCGTTAGAACCAATATCGATGACCAGATCCTCTGAGCTTAGAGGAATGATGGTTTTACACTCCTCATACATCTCCGCAAAGTTATCCCGCAGAATCCTGGTCGTACCACTGGTATAGGGGTACTCTGGCGGAAACAGAATATTGGGATCAACAATCAGGCCAATCTGTACTAACTGGCAGTTCTGGCAACACAGCAATTCTGCGGGGTAGGCCGGTTGTTCGTGGGGAACCTGCCCGATGGGACGCATCTGGTTCACTGGGGGCAGGTAGCCCAGAAACAGAATTGATTTCAAATCCGTTGAGCCACAAACCTGACAACGATCCACAGGAACGCTAGATCCAGTTCCGGCTGAAAGTTTGAGTGAGTTTGTCATGTTAGTTGTTAGTTGTTAGTTTTTTGTTAGTTGTTAGAGTCCGGTGCCTGATGCGAGTTCTCATCGTACCATTTGGCGACGATGGGTAAGGCTGTTGCAAAGGTGTAGCGGGGTTTGTAGCCCAGGGCTGCCAGTCTGCCAATATCAGGGCAGCGGCGGGGGGTGCCTCCCTTTGCCAGTTCACCAGGGACGATTTCAATGGGTCTGTTGAAGTATTTGCCAATTTCATGGGCAACCGACGCAATGGAAATTTCTTCCATCGTACCAATATGGTAGATGCCTAGATGCTCGCCATGCTTCAGCATCAACATTAAGCCGTCGATAAAGTCATCAATAAACACAAAGGCACGGGTTTCATTGCCAGTCCCCTGGATCGGGAAGGGCAGGGGATTGGCCGTTGACTCCTGGCACAGTGCTTTCATCCGTAGGACGAGTTGGGGAACAACGTGTTCCCATCCCATATCGGGACCGAAAACGTTATGGGGACGGAAGATCAGCACCCGTTCAAAGTGCTTTCTACCGTAGTTAATTGCCATGATTTCGCTGATCAGCTTACCGGCTCCATAAGAGTAGCGGGGATTCCAGGGGTCGGGAATGCAGAGGGGGGCGGTTTCATCCGTCGGAACAGTCGGTGGCGTCTGGTAAACCTCAGAGCTGGAGGCCAGCACCAATTCACCAACGCCATGCTTCATGCAGCCATCCAGTACATTCACCATGCCTTTGACCCCGACATCGAGCACCAGGTCGGGCTTAGTGTAGAAGAACTCGGTCCCGTTGACAAAGGCCAGGTGGCAAACGCTATCCACGCCGTAAATCGCTTTTTGAACCGCCTCCGGATCCCGGATGTCCGCGGCAACAAATTCAATCTCCTTCTCCACATCTGCCAGACGGGAAGCCACACCCCGTGACTGGTTATCAAATACGCGAACACGGTGCCCTTCGTGGACTAATCGACGCACCAGGGCTGAGCCAATAAAGCCCGTGCCGCCAGTGACCAGGTATGACTTTGCACTCATGGATGGTTGGATACCCCTTCAAATGAACAATTGACCCAGCCACCAGTCTGATGGGACTGTTTGGCTGCTTCTAGTAAGCTTTGAACGCGCAACCCGTCTTTGAAACTGGGGGCACTGGGGATGCCAGTTTCTAGCCAGGAAATAAAGCGATCGACCAGACGGGAAACGACAATTAATCGACCATCCCTGGCATCGGTAGGTTGGGTATCGAGATGCACGACCTGGAGTTGTTTAGATTCCCTGGTGCCGTGAAGCAACTGAAATCCACTCACGTAGTCCGGAGTGGGATTGTCCAGAACCAGGGTGCCATTGTCCCCGTAAAATTCTACACGGTGACCGTTGCCTAAAAATGCGTGGCTGCTGACGGAAAGGGTCGCTGGAACGCCGGATTCCAGTTCCAGATTGAGGGAGACCAGGGTATCCCCAGCGCGAGTATCGCCCGGAGCCCGAAACAGGGTGCAGGCTAAGCGCCGAATGGGGCCTGCAAACCATTCCAGGTAATAGAAGCAGTGGGACACGAAGGAGTAGAGGGTACCACCCCCATCCTCGGTGCGGGTCTTCCAGGAGGAAAGCCCCATCCGATTGGCGTAGGTTTCCACATTCCACGACACCGCAATGTGGCGCAGGTTACCGATCGCCCCCTCCTCCAGCAGGCTCTTTGCTTTTTGCCATTCATCGATATCGGGGAACTCAAAATCGACCATGTTGGCAACGCCCACCTGGGTCGCCAGATCGACCATTTTTTGAGCCGATTCCACAGAGAGGGCGAGGGGCTTTTCGCAAAAGACGGCTTTGCCCTGGGAAAGGGCGGCGATCGCCACCGTTTCCTGGGTTCCTGGTGGAGTGGCAATGGAAATGGCATCAATGGTCGGGTCAGTCACCAACTCCTGCCAGTTACCGAGGGCGCGATCGACCTTCAACCGTCTTGCAACCTCCATCGCTCGCTCCACTGAACTGGCACACAGCGTTGTCACCTGGCAGCGATCATTCGCCTGAAATGCAGGCACATGCACCTGCTGCCCAAAGCCAATGCCCACTACCCCTACTCGCAACGGATCTGCCATTAGCTGACGCCTACCAGTGACTCCTTATTCAAAAATCCCCAGATGTCCACCACTGGTTTCCCCTTTGTATCCAGATGGCGGTAGTCACTGTGAGGCGCACACAGAACCAGCAGGTCACTTTTAGCAATAACGGTTTCCAGTGGCAGTAGATCGGGATCGGTCTTCACATAGGGATCGGTGGTGAACACCTCACGGGCACGAAACTCCATCACCTTCTTGAGTTTGTAGCTCAAGGAAGAACGGATATCATCACTGTTCGCCTTAAAGGCCATCCCCAGCAATCCCACCGCCAGGCGCTCAATCCGGTAAGTTTTGGCAATTTCGTCTGCCAGATACAGCACCAGCCCCTCATTCGTCAGCATCGCAGCATGACCCAGGCTGAATTGATTGTTTGAGAATGCAGCCAACTGCATGGTGTCTTTAAACAAACAGGGACCGGCTGCAAATCCAGGAGAAGGGATATCTCGTGCGCGGGGATAATTATGCTTCATTCCCTTTAGCAAACGGTGATAGTCCACCCCAGCCGAGTTGGCAATCATATAAAACTGATTCGCCGCCGCAAACTGAATGTAGCGATACGCATTATTGAATAACTTGGCAAATTCCGCTTCCATAGGTGTCAGGCGCACCACTTCAGGTGCAATCAATTCAAACAGTTCAGCGGCATCCTGTTCGGCCTGGGGGGTTGTTCCGCTAATGATCTGGGGCAAGTGCTGAAGTTCTTCAATCGAATGCCCCTGCACCACTCGCTCAGGACAAAATGCCAGTTTGACATCCTTACCATTGGACTGGAAGTACTTGTGCAGCCAGTCGGTAGTACCCGGATAAACCGTAGAGCGCAGGATAATTAATTGCCCACTGGATAGATAGGGCAGCAAATCGTCCATGCAATCCCGGATTAGCTTTAATACAGGGTTCAGGAACTCATCCACAGGAGTTCCAATCGTAATGATGACCGTTGCTGCCTTTGCAATGTCCGCTGGATCAGAGGAGAGGTACAACAAGTCCCGTTCCAATGCCTGCTTGAGCAGAGGTTCTGCTCCATGTTCCATGAAGGGAACAATCCCCTGGCGAATGGTTTCCAGCGTGTTTTCATTAATGTCGTAGATCAGAACACGCAGTCCCTTACTAGCAAACACCAGTGCCAGAGGCAACCCAACGTGCCCCGCCCCACCCACAACACAGATATCCACCTTGGCATTACCGGCACCAACCATCATCATTTCACTCCTCTCGTGAGAACAAAGGCACTAAAAGGCTTTAGCAGCGGAAGGCGAAACAAGAGATCATCCAGAAAATTATAGATGGGGAGCAGCACTCGCATTCGAGGAGAGGCAATATAGCGGTAATGCAACCCTGACAGATAGGAGGTCGATACAGTGAACCCGGACCGGGCAAAGGTTTTTGCCACTTCTGCAGCGATGACGGGACGTTCGTTTTCAGTTACTCCTTCGCTGCTATAGAAGGGAGAAGCCTTGTCCCGGTAGAGCCACATGAAGGGATTGCGGCGATTGGGGTCAAAGGCAACAAAGGTTCCACCTGGTTTCAAGACCCGATAAACTTCACGGGCGCAGTTGGAAGGGTCAGGCAGGTGATGAATAATTCCACTGAGCAGGATGCCGTCCAGACTGTTGGACTCAAACGGCAGTTGTTCTACGTCCCCAACCATAAACTCAATGCCAGGGTAGAGCCTGCCTGCCAGGTTAATTAATCCTTCACTGAGGTCCAGCCCTGCCGCTGCAAAGCCAAAGTCTTTGAGCAGTTTTGTGAAGACGCCCGAACCACAACCGCAGTCAACTACTCTGGCCCCCGGTTCCCAGTTGCTCATGGCAACGCAGGTTTTGATCAGCCGATAGTTGCTGGCATCGGTAAAAACGTTGTATTCCTGGGACTCGGCGTAGTGGTTAAAGAAATCGAGCTCTTTTTGTTTGTCCTGAACCATAACGGCTTCTCGTGTTGTCAATGGGGCGAGTAATTTGCCCAGCGCTAGCGCCCTATTCTGCCATCAATCCGGGTAACTTTCCCTGGGCGATCGCAAGAAAAAACAAGGCCATATGTAAGGCATGATTAAAGCGTTGCTCTAGAATATACCGCACCAGATCCCTCTGAGTACAAATCACTAGTTCAATTCCTGCTTCCAGAGGTTGTTCGGGTTCGGAAAGCCTGACATTCTCTGCAAAATAGCACCAGAGACGATTGGAAAGGCGACCCGTATCCGGCACCAAACACCCCAAGAACTCAATGGTTTCTGCCTGGTAGCCAGTTTCCTCCACCAGTTCGCGCCTGGCCGTTTCCACCGGAGATTCGCCTGCCTCCAGCATCCCGCTGGGAAGTTCCAGAGTGTATCCCTCCACCGTTGGGCGATACTGGCGCACCAGCAAAATTTCTTTCTGCTCAGTTACTGCCAGGACACAAACATAATCCGCCAGTTGCAGCGAGTAATAGGGAGCTCCATTTCCAGCACTGGTTGTTTTGGCAACCACACTAAACCAGGGCGTAGAGAAGACGGTATTCCGCTCGATGATTTCCACTTAATTTCCTTCAGGTGTGGGAAGTGTTGAGTTTGAGTTTTGAATGAACGCAACAGACTATGGACAAAAGGTTACAGCTTTTTTCTCCTAGCCTGGATTATTCACGAATCTGATGCCGGGATTTTAGTAGCCCGCCAAGGGGAACATAATGCAGGTTAACAGGTTTCCGCTTTGAGCCTGAGATTTATCTCAAGGCTCCTGAGTCTGTGCTATTCGGCTATAAGATTGGTGGCAGAAACCTGTAGCATTCGACCCAACTTATTCCAGCTTTTAGAAAAAACCGAAGTGGCACAAACCCTCTAAAATGCCACCAGCACAATGGGCTCTGGCTAAATAGCGATTGGGATTGGGATTTGCATGGTGCCACTGGAGCAGTTCGGGCATGGCATTGCCGACAATAATGCCGTACTCCGGGCGACTGGCGAAAAGGGCAATGTCGTTGCCCGAATCACCGCAGGCGACAGTGCGGGTAGGGTCTACTCCCAAATTTTGCCGGACAAAGGTCATTGCCATGCCTTTGTTGGCCTGGCGGGGCAGGATATCCAGATCCTGACTGCCGCTGTAGATGAGCTGAATATCCAGCCCGCGATCGCCCAACACTTCCTCTAATTGCGGTAATACCTCCACAGCGGCCTTTTCTGTTAAAAAGTAGCTGACTTTGAATGGACGCTGTTCCGTTTCCGGTTGGGGGGTGAGGTCGGCAAAGTGGGCAGCACAGGCGACAACTTCATCCCGATCCCATCGTTGGGAAAGCTTTTCTGCCCAGACGGGATCGGGAGTGTCACTGTTGCCGTAGTAAATTTCTGTGCCCACTCCTGAAATCAGTACATCCGGTTCCAGCAGAGGTTTTTCAGTCATGAGTTGGCGGTAAAGGACAAGCGATCGCCCCGTTGAATACACAATTTGAGTGCCGTATTCGTTGCGATGCCGCTCTAGCCGTCGATTGAGTTCCGCCATAGCCGCATCGTCGCCTACCAGGGTATTGTCCAGGTCTGTGACAAACAGGAAAGGATTCACCAGATTTAATCCTAGAGAGCATTGGAACTAAGCTTCATACCAGAAACTGTACGCACCCTACCAGAATTGATTACCCGTTGTCAGCTTTCCAATTTACCGACCTATCCAAGTTTTTGTGATTCTCCTGGCTTGCCGGTGAAAGGGTAGCTTACGCTACTCTATTCATCTCAAACAAAATCCCTGAAATATTAATTTTGTTTTGGTGATAAGCGTCGCTTATCACCAAACTCTCAGGAGAGCTGTTTTTGTGATTCTGTCTGCTGAATTGGAATTTGAATGACAAACTCAGCCCCATTGCCAGGCGTTGAAACACATGTCAAAGTGCCGCCATGATTTTCAGTAATAATCTGGTAACTAATTGATAGCCCCATGCCAGTGCCCTTGCCCACGGGTTTGGTTGTAAAGAAGGGATCAAACAATCGTTTTTGCACAGCCTCCGGAATGCCAGGGCCATTATCTGCAATGCAGATGGTGGCGCAATTACCCCTGGCTTCCGTTGAGATTTTAATTACAGGCTGCTTATGGTTTTTGAGTTCATCGGAACTGGTCAGTGCCGTTTCATTGCAAACAAAAGGTTCTTCCAGCCCATCAATGGCATTCACTAAAATATTCATCAATACCTGGTTAACCTGACTAGCGTAGCATTCAACCAAAGGTAAGTCGCCGTAATCTTTGATGATCTGAATCGCAGGGCGATTACCAATGGCTTTGAGGCGATTTTCCAGAAGCACCAGAGTGCTATCAATTCCTGCATGCAAGTCTACAGCTTTATAAGCTGCTTCATCGACACGTGAGAAGTTGCGCAATGACAGCACAATTTGTTTAATGCGATCAGCGCCAAGCTGCATCGAGCTAAGTAATTTAGGAAAATCCTGTTTCAGGAATTCCAGATCAATCTCGTCAACTTTCGCTTCAATAGCGGGAACCGGGGTGGGATAGTGCTGCTGGTATAGCTGCACCAGGCTCAACAAATCATCCATGTAGTTCTGCGCTGGCTTTAAGTTGCTGTAAATAAAACTGACGGGATTGTTGATTTCATGAGCAACTCCAGCAACCAACTGCCCCAGGGATGACATTTTTTCGGTTTGAATGAGTTGGGCTTGATTACGTTGAATATTCTGCTTCTCTAGTCTGGCTTAAGTCAGTTCTACCGTGCGTCGCATCAAAGTCAATTCAACACTTCGTAAGAAAGCAACAAAAAACAGAATTAAGCCAATGCCGATCGCACCAACAACCAGAGAAATCTTAAGAATGGATTGGTGTAACGAATTGACCGTAGTGGAAATGTCTTTGAAAGCGGCGATATAGCCCAGACTTTTACCATCAACATCTTGCAGTGGTAAAACAATCACTTGCTGAGTCTTGCCATTTTCAGAAAATTGTTTCGGCGCCAGATCTGCTTGATGAGTGGTTGGAATGACTTGATGAATGGCCTCTGGCAGTGTTGAGAGTGTTTGTTCAACTACCACATGGGAGGGAAATTGATCCCAGGTAAGACGCTTGCCCTGCTTAATTACCTGAGCCTGCCACTTCGGGCGATCGAGGAGTTTTTTGTCTACCAGCACAACCAGATCGACATCCAGAATTTTGCTGACCTGGCTGACAATATCCTGAAACTCTATCCCCAATTCAACATAACCAATCAGGTTAGCGGGTAATTTACGCTGAACAGGGTTGCCTGCTGGATAATTATCTGTGGAGGTAGGAGGGCTGCTATACCAGGGATACACGGCTCGCAGCACGGGAGCACCAATAACTCCTTGCTCCAGTCCGATGCTGGGCTGTTGAGTTTGTTCTGCACGCTTGAGAGTGACCCGGTCGATCAGGTCACCATGCTTTTTGGGGTGGACGCGCAGGAAGTTGACTCGATCGCGCTGATGAAAATACCAGTGGGTAATCCGACCCTGCTGGGTGAATCGGTCAAAAATGGGTTTAGCACGACTCAGCAAAGCAGCCCGATCGCGAGCTTGAAATACCTGCATCAGCACCGGGTCACGGGTAATGACTTCCAGGGCTGTTGTCAGCATCCGGCGATCGTTCGCCAATTTCGCCTGAAATAAATCCTGAACATGTTTTGCTGTGGTTTGGTTAGTTGTTTCCAGTTCCTGCTGATGTCTTTGAAAGGTTGTGAACAAAAAAGTACCCTGCAATATGCAAATCGCCGTGATTAAAGGTGGCAGTACCCATCTACGCAGTCCCCAGGGACAATTGTGAGCTTCATTAGTGGGTAATTGCATCGGTAGGAGTTTTGTCAGTCAACCAGTCCTTAACGCTTTTTGCATTCCAGGAACCAACATTGCGTTTTGTTACTGATTAAAGTTCTCCAAAAGGTTCTCTTGATAACCCCAAAAATGACGCGATCACCAGCTACTGCTTTATGGTGTAGGTTTGGCAACCATTGGAAGGGAGTGGGGAGTCGGAAATAGCTGGTTGATTTGCGCCAGGCTCTGCCAGAGTCGCAATCTCCTCTAGTCGCCATAACTACGTGTATCTGTTAATTTAAGTATAGAAACGCACAAAATCGTCTTAAGTAAGTTACGTGGTGGGAAATCTAGCAGCAGGTAGAGTTGCTGGAAAGTTCCAGTTGTGGAATATGCAAGATCATGAATTCCTTCAACGGTATTTAGAGGGACAGCGAGAGTTTCCGGGTGCCTTCCTTGCTCGAATTAATCTTGCAGGAGCAGCCCTGGCAGAAATCAAGCTCGTAGGGGCAAACCTGGTAGCGGGAAACCTGCCCTTTGCATACCTGGTTTCTGCAAACTTGAGCAGAGCAGATTTGACCGAAGCAAACTTAAGCCAGGCATTTCTACGGGGAGCAAATTTAAGTTTTGCTCGTTCAGGGAGGATCAATTTAACCGCAGCGGATTTAACAAAAGCAAATTTAAGAGGCTCTTTTCTGGTTAAAGCCAATCTCAGTCGCGCTCAGATGAGTGGAGCCAATTTATCAGGAGCAAGTTTGCGGCAGGCAAACCTGGAGGCCAGTAATCTGAATGCGGCTGATTTGCGCCATATCAACTTACGTTCTGCTAACCTCACTAAAGCCAACTTAAGTTGGGCTAATTTGAGCCATGCCAGACTAATTGAAGCGACTTTTCAGGAAACAATTTTTAACGGAAGTAAGCTATTTGCCGCCTATCTCAATGGTGTCAATCTGCAGGGATCCGACCTCAGCGGAGTGAGTTTGAGCCAGGCCTGCATGAGAGGGGTGAATCTGCTGGAAGCCAACCTGGAAGGGGCAAATTTACAGGACGCTCAGTTGCCGTTTGCGATTCTGCGCGGGGCAAATTTGCGGGCTGTGAACCTGAGTGGTGCTAACCTGCGGGGTGCCAATCTGGATGGTGCGATTTTGGAGCGATCGCGCTATACCCAGGAAACCCAGTTCCCAGAAGGTTTTGATCCTGTGGCTCAGGGTGCTTATTTAATCCGAGACGAAATGGCGGCTGCTTGAGAGGTGATAACAATGGTTTTCATCCAAGAAACCGGAAATGAACCCGGTTTTCCTTCTGCCCTGGATATGGCTGCGTGCCAGCAAATGCAGGAAGGAAGAGACGATTGCTGGCAAAGTCTGGTACAGGGGTTGATGCAGGCGTTGTCAACCGAGCAGAACCGGCTTCAGCAGGCGATCGCCCACAGCCAGCACCTGGAAGCCCAAAACAAACAGTTAGAGGAAAAGCTGGCAGAAAGCGAAGCCAGAAACCATGCGTTGATGGAAGCTTCAACGGCGCAAGCCCAGCAATTTAGCGAAACCCTGCGGCAGTTGCGTCAGAACCAGTCCAAGATTGTTCAAAGCGAAAAAATGGCAAGCCTGGGTCAGCTGGTGGCTGGGGTTGCCCATGAGATTAACAATCCCGTTAATTTCATTTATGGCAACCTTGCCCATGCAACTGAATACACTCAACAATTGATGCACCTGCTCCAGCTCTATCAACAAAGTTACCCGGCGCCTGATCCGGCGATCGCCGCAGAAGCCGCCACCATCGAGATTGACTTTTTAATGGAAGATTTGCCCAAACTGCTGGCATCTATGCGTGTAGGAGCTGAGCGGATTCAGAAAATTGTGATGTCATTGCGTAACTTTTCGCGGATGGACGAGGCTGAGATGAAAGCCGTCGATATCCATGAAGGAATTGAAAGCACGCTCATGATTCTGCAAAATCGGCTGAAAGCAAAACCCGACCATCCAGAAATTCAGGTGATTAAAGAATATGGCAATCTGCCTCCAGTGGAATGCTATGCGGGTCAACTCAACCAGGTGCTGATGAATATTTTAGTGAATGCAATTGATGCGCTGGAAGAGAAAAGCAGTGGGGAATTGGGTATGGAAAATACTCAGGCTGGGGTACCCAACTCTCCATCTTACGCCCCCTGGATTCGGATTCGTACCCAATGTTTGGAGGGCGATCGCATCCAGATTGTGATTGCAGACAACGGGCCTGGTATTCCCAAAACCATTCAACGGCAGATATTTGATCCATTCTTTACAACCAAGCCCGTTGGTAAAGGCACCGGCATGGGAATGTCCATCAGCTATCAGATTATTGCCGAAAAACACAGGGGTTCTCTGGAATGCGATTCAACTCCTGGTCAGGGAACGGAGTTTATTATTCAAATTCCGGTTCGGCAGAAAGGTCATTTTGAGGCAGCGTAAGCTTGCCACGGTGCAGACGGACTGAGGAAGATTGGGGGTTTTCGGTAGCCGCCTGTTCAAAATCAGCGACAGCACCCAATGTGTCACCCAGTTCTGCCCGGATTCTGCCCCGATGGAAAAAGGCCTGACCTGGCGCACTATTTTTCAAAGCCTGTTCAAAGTCCTGCTCAGCGGCTGACGGATTGCCCTGCAGGAGGTGAACTGCACTGCGGCTGAGATAGGCCAGGGTGGAGGTGGAATAGAAATTGAGCACCTGAGTGAAGTCTTCTATGGCACCAGCATAGTCTGCCTGTCTGGCACGGGCCTGTCCCCGATACAGGTAAGCCGAGGCCAGGGTGGGGTTGACCTGGATGACATAGTCCAGGTCAGTAATGGCTCCAACCATTTCCCCTGACTTGAGCTGGAATGCACCCCGCTGCAAGCAGGTACGCACCGGGTAAGGGCTACTTTCGACAGCGCGGTTAAAGTTCTCGCTGGCTGCTTTGGGTTCGCCCATTCGCATGTAGGCAACAGCCAGGTGCAGGTAGTCTTCTGGGCTTTTGGGCTCCAGGCGGACGGCTTCGCTTAAGTCATCCATGGCCTGTTTGCGTTGACCCAATTCGAAAAGGGCGATCGCCCGCTGAACATAGGCCGGAATTGCAGGGGATTTGGTTGTCAGCAACCGATTGAAATCTTCCACCGCTCCGTGGGGATCTCCCAGTTCTGATCGAACAGTGCCCCGGTGGAAGCGTGCCATCAGGAAGCGGGGAGCGAGTTGCAATGCTCGATCCAGGTCTTGCAGAGCGGCTTCGGTTTCGCCCAGTTCTGCCCGCAGGGTGCCCCGGTGCAGGTACGCAGGGGCAGAGGCTGGATTGATCTGAAGCTCCTGATTAAAGTCATCCAGCGCCCCTTGCTGATCTCCTAGAGAGGCCAGCAGAATGCCCCGGTTGTAGTAGACTGCGATCGCCCTGGGGTTCAACTCAATTACGCGATTGAAATCATCCAAGGCTCCCTGTTCATCTCCCAATTGAGTCAGGATGATGCCACGGCTGAGATGGGCCGCCACCGGATTGGGATTGAGCTTGAGAGCCGCTTTCAGGTCAGTTGCTGCCCCTTCTGGATGCCCCATTTTCAGCAACAGGCCACTGCGGTTGAGATAGGCTGGTACCAGCCTGGGGTTTAATTTCAAGGCTTGATCGAAATCTTCCAGGGCGGCGGGGTAATTTGCCAATTGGGCATTGGCGATACCCCGTTGCAGGTAAGCACTATCCAGACTGGCATCCAGGCTGAGGCACTGGTCAAAGTCGGCGATCGCGCCTTCGATGTCTCCCATTGGGAGCCGAATCATGCCCCGTTGCAGATAAGCTGGGGCGGAATCAGAGTGCATCCGCAGGCAGCGGTTCAGGTCTTCCAGGGCTTCCCGCAGGGCTCCCATTCTGACACGGAATAAGCCACGCTCAATATAAGCAACGGCAGGACTGGAAAGTATCTGTACAGCCAGGTTGAAGTCTTCTGAAGCCTTCTGGCGCTCGTCTAGCTCCAGATACATGACGCTGCGGTAAAGGTGGGCAGAAGCCCGCTTTGAATCCAGCTTGAGGGCCTCTGTGAAATCGGCAATGGCACCTTCGCGATCGCCCAACTCTGCCCGTACCATCCCGCGATTAAGCAGGGCATCGACAGAGCCTGGCTCCCGCTGAAGCGCCTGGTTGAAATCTTCCAATGCCTGGAGCTTGTTGCCCAGTTCTGCACAAACCAGTCCCCGCTGGATGTAAGCAGAAACGGCTTGAGGGCTACGTTTCAGCACCTGGTTCAGGTCTTCTAGCGCTCCCTGGGGATCGCCCAGCGCCGCCCGGATTGCTCCCCGCTGGACATAGGCGGGCATTAAGTTGGGGTTGAGCTGGAGGGCCTGATTGAAGTCTGAGATTGCCCCCAGGTGCTCTTTCAAATTGGCCCGCATGATGCCCCGTTCCAAGTAGATGTGGGCAGCTTTGGGAGCAATCTGAAGCGCCTGGTCGAAGTCGGCGATCGCCCGTTCTTTTTCGCCCATCTGGGCATAGAGAACACCCCGCTGTACGTAGGCAGGCACCGCATTGGGCGCAAGCTGAAGGGCCTGATTGAAGTCGGCGATCGCCCCCGCCTGATCTCCCAACCCTGCTCGCACAATTCCCCGTTGGATGTAAGCAGGTACCGCATTGGGAGACATTTGTAATGCCTGATTCAAGTCCTCCAGGGCACCCTCCAGGTCATGCAACTCTGCCCGCACCGTGCCCCGTTGAACCAGGAATGCAGGAACTTTAGGTTTCAACTGAATCGCCCGGTTAATATCTTCCAATCCACCTGATTTGTCCCCAGTACGGGCACGGGCAGTCCCCCTCCCCATATAGGCTTCTGCCACCATCGGGCTCATTTGCAAAACCTGATTGAAATCCTCCAGAGCCCCCTGGCTATCTTGCATCGCCAGCCGGGAATTGCCCCGATTCAAATAGGCACCCATGTATTTAGGGGAGAGTTTAATTGCCTCTGTCAGAGCTTCAACGGCTCCCCGATGGTCGCCTTTTTGAGCTTTCATTAAACCCTGGTTAAAAAAGTCTTCAGCATTCATAGGAGGTGGGGGGTGAGAATGGCTCCGCTTCACTATAGCCGCAGTCTGCCAGACTGGCATTGTGTTTTCCCCTTCAGTTTTCCCACCCGGAAAGCAGCTAATCTCAGCATTTTCCTCATAGACTTTACAAGTACATTTCTGACATCCCTAAATGGCTTCTCTTCTATCCAGGCTCTTCTCCGGGTTGCCCAAACTGAATTATCAGGTCTGGATTCTGGCGCTAGGACGGCTTCTATCTCAGACAGGTTCTGGATTTACGATGTTCGCTGCCCCCATCTTCTTTGTTAACCAGGTGGGGCTATCTGCCACGCAGGTAGGGCTGGGTATCGGCAGTTCGGCAATTTCTGGAATTATTGGCCGACTTTTGGGCGGGTCGTTTACCGATTCTCAATTTTGGGGACGCAGGCGGACGTTGATGCTGGCAGCGATTGTGTCAGCCGCCGCATGCTTTGTTCTGGCTGCTGCAAATGATTTTCCAATATTTGTCCTGGGGAACCTGTTGATTGGATTGGGGTTGGGGCTTTACTGGCCGCCGAATGAAGCGATGGTTGCCGATTTAACCCCACCGGAGCAACGCAACGAAGCCTTTGCCATTACCCGACTATGTGACAGTTTGGGGTTGGGGCTGGGAGTGGTTCTGGCGGGACGGCTGATTGAAACAACGGGGTCTTACCGTCTCTTGTTCGTTGTAGATGGGGTTTCGTTTCTGGTGCTGCTGGGTATTGTCTACAGGGCGATCGCAGAGTCAGGGCAATTCTCTGGCAACCACCAAGCGTTGAAAGGCTGGGGGGCGGCACTGCGCGATCGCCGTCTGCTGACCTACCTGATTCCTAACATCATGTTCACCACCTACCTGGTGCAAATCAACAGTACCCTGCCCCTCTATTTAAGGAACTTTGTGCCAGTCACCGCTACGGGTGAGGGGTTCTCCCCTGTGGTCATCAGTAATTTGTTTGCCTGGCACCTGGTGGCGGCGGTTCTTTCCCAAATGCCCATGGTGCGATTGCTCAACCGCTTCACCCATCCCCAGGGGCTGATAATTTCAGCCGTACAGTGGGGCATTGGGTTTCTCCTGGTCTGGGCAACTGGAATCGCTTCCTCTGGTCACTTAATCTGGGCAATTCTGGCAGTGACCGTGCTGGGGTTGGCAACATCGGCTTATATGCCCTCGGCGGCCTCAACAACCGTTCAACTAGCCCCCGATTCTCTGCGGGGAGTATACCTGGCGGTGAATTCCCAATGCTGGGCGATGGGTTATATGATTGGCCCTCCCATTGGAGGTTGGACTTTAGACCAATCCAGAACGGTGGTGTACAGCTTCTGGCTGGGAATGGCCGCCAGCGTAGTTGTGGCTATCTTCGTTCTGCAAATCCTCGATCGCATGATGCACAAAACTCCGAGCACTCAGGGTTATTAACATTACGTGCTCGCCAGACAGAAACAATCTTTGCAACACAACCGATCATATTGCCAGGCCAAAACCCGCGAACGCTCTTGCCAAAATGGATCATTCCCATCGGTTCTCCTGGCTTGCCGGTGAAAGAGTAGCATAAGCAACTCTTTGGTGGTGTGCTAGACCGGTGGATCCAGTTTGCAGAACGCTAGTATGGTCAACTTTTCTGACATAGTTATCCCCAGGTCTAGTCCACTACCCAACTC
>JAIMBL010000080.1 GCA_023511615.1 Leptolyngbyaceae cyanobacterium HOT.MB2.61 | reverse complement strand
AAGTAGGTAGACATCATTAATTGGAAGAAAGGGGAGTGGGGGCGTTGCCCCCAGGCAGGGGGTTTCACCCCCTCCACCCCCAAAACCATCTTTAATTTAATTGCACCCGGCTACTTACGAATGTTCAAATTAACATTTGATAAACTTCAGCCAGTTTAGGGCTAGAGACGGGATCAGAGGCGTTAGATTTTCGGAAGAGCCGTCAATACTTAACCAGAAGCTCAAGGGTGTGGTGTGTGCATCTCCCGATGAGTTGTTTTTTCATGCTGAGGAGAAGGAGGAGGCGTGGTTAAGAAATCATCTGTGTCGGAAAAGAATCGCTCGTCAGTGCTGGCATCAGCAGTACTGGGGTTTTTAATGGTTGGCCCCGCCATTGCCCAGCCAGTGTCAGCCGCTGAGCCGCAAACAGAGGCATTCCCAGCGATCGCTTCAAAGGTTCCCCTTTCTCAAACCTTTGCGAATGCCAGTCTTGCGGATCAACCAGTCACCACTACGAGAGATCTCTTAGCAGCGGATACGGCCATTGGTGATGACGGCATGGAGCAGGTCACTTCCGTCTCCCAACTAACGGATGTTAAGCCAACAGACTGGGCATTTCAGGCACTACAATCCTTGGTCGAACGTTACGGCTGCATTGTCGGCTACCCAGACAAAACCTTTCGGGGCAACCGTGCCCTGAGTCGCTATGAATTTGCTGCGGGTCTTAATGCCTGTATGGATCGGATCAGCGAGTTAATTGCTGCTGGAACGGCTAATCTGGCTCGCAAAGAAGACCTGGTTGCCCTGCAAAAGCTGCAAGAAGAATTTGCCGCAGAACTGGCAGTACTGCGCGGTAGGGTAGATGCGCTGGAAGCTCGTACCGCAACCCTGGAAACTCAACAGTTCTCAACCACTACCAAGCTTTTTGGCCAGGTCATTCTGGGGGTGCAGGGACGGAATGAGGCAAAGGTGGATCTGGCGGGATTCCGGTTTAGTGATGATTCCGATCAAATTAATGTCATCAGTAATGTTCAGCTTAGTCTGTACACCCAGTTCAGCGATCGCAGTCTGCTATTAACCGGCCTGCAAGCGGGCACCGGCAGAAGCTACGGCGAACAATTATTAACCAACGACGTTCTTTTAGGATACGAAGCAGACACAGGCAATCGAGTTCAGATCAGTGACCTGACCTACCGCCATTTGATCGGTAACAACTTTGCTGTCATCGCTGGGGCTGCCGGAGTTAACATGGTCAGCGTTTTCCGGGGCGCAAACCGGGTCGAGAGTGCAGGGTTTGGTCCCATCTCCCGCTTTGCCCAACGGAACCCCATCCTCAACATCGGTGGTGATGGGGCAGGGGCTGGTTTTGACTGGCAAATTACCCCCACCCTTTCACTTCAGGGAGTTTACACTTCTAACCGGGCAGAGGACCCTGCCGATGGTGGCTTGTTTGGTGGGCGCAATGGTGCAACTACCGCGGGCGCCCAACTCACCCTTAATGCCTTCAACACTGTTGATATTGCCCTCAACTATGTCAACGCCTACTCACCCTCCGGTTTCCTGGGTACCAGCGTTGGCGACGATCAACTGGCGTTACCCAATCCCTTCACACTGCGTGCCCCCATCAAAACCAATGCTTTTGGTGGAACGGTTTCCTGGAGAGTTGCCCGCTGGCTCACCATCGGAGGCTGGGTGGGTTACACAACATCAGATTTGAAAGGCTTTAACGGCAGCGTGGAAACCCTGAACTGGATGGGCTTCCTCAACTTTCCCGACCTGGGCGGACCAGGCAACTTAGGGGCAATCTATGTCGGTCAACCACCACGCATTATCAGCAGTGACCTGCCGACGGGAAGAAACGTCCCCAGCTTTGTCACTGAAGGAAATGTCCTGGCTGGAACTGGAGACCAGCCAGGCAGAACTACCCATGTTGAAGCGTTTTATCGCTTCCGGGTGTCGGATAACATCAGTCTCACGCCTGGTGTGATTGTCATTTTCAACCCGAGACACAACGACAATAACGACACCATCACAATCGGTGTCCTGCGCACAACCTTTACCTTTTAGGTGCGATCGCCAAAGAGCGATGGCAGCAAGCCAGCGGATGATGGGGTGATGGAGTGGGAACTAACAACTCCCTCAGCCCCTAGCCCCTGCCCGCTGCCTTCTTTCCTCCTTCCTCTTTCCTCTCCCTCTCATGAAGGCAAGATTAATCCAGATCTCAGTACTAACACTGTGCTCAGAAAAACCAGTGAAAAACTATGATCTGGTAACCCCCTTGCTGACTCGATGGATAAATTTTTCATGAACTGAGGTAAGTTCAGGAACTTCTCTAGGAGCAGTTGTTCTTAGGAATCAAAGGTAAAATTCATCACTCGTACCTACCAAATCTCAAACTGAATTTACTTGGCAGGTCTTTTTTGCTACCGAGGCGCTGATCCTGGATCGGGGTTGGGAATTGTTCTGGCGACAAAATTCCCCCTGTTGAGTCCTTTCGGGAAAAGCGATTTCCTTCAAACATGCTGTTTACGGTGCATTTCTAATCCATTCACCTAATGCTGGAGGATTCTACTGTGAAGAATTACACAACCCGATTTGTCGCTTGTTTAGGGATGCTGGCAGGGAGTTGGGCGATCGCAACCACAGCCGATGCCCAGATTCCAGTGACCGGGGGGCAGGCCACTGGGGATGCCGCTTTCTTTGTGCCTGGAACCACCTCACCCAGTGGTTCTCCTGTTCTGTTTGACACCGCCATCAAAACGTTGAGAATTGTCACACCCAACGGCACTTCTACAACGTCGCGCTTCATTCCCAGCGCTGCCGATTTTACTGATGTAAATGGCAATAACCTGCCCGACAGTAGCGATACCGGAAGATTGGCAGGAACCCTGTCAGGGGTTGCCTTTTCCAGCAGTGGCAGTCCCATTTTCTTCCAGGGAATTCCAACCAACTTTAGCTTTACATTAAACACGTTTAACCCGGCATTTCTTCAGGGGGGAACCCTGATCAGCCCGGTTGAGGAAGGGGCGGCACCTCTGATTTTCCTTCCCGTTGCACCCATTACCCTTTCGCCCCAATCCAGTACGTCCTTCATCGCCGATCAGGGCCAATTACAGGTTGGATCGTTCTCCGCTACCCTGACTGGAGATAGCATCGGCCTGCCTTCCAACCTTCAATTCCGTGCCTCCAGCGATGTGGCTATCGTACCAATTGAACTGGGACGGCGAATCAAGTTTGACTTTAAAGGGCAGAACGTGATTCCGTCATTTGCCGATTTTGATGGTGACACGCTGGAGTTTGAAGGTCCAACCACCCAATTCAAAGTGCAAAGCGTCGGTACTCCGGGAACGCGTGAGTTCAAAGTTGAAGGGGCGATCGCCAATTTGGCTATCCAACTTACCGCTCCATTTGAGATCAAGGAAAATTCTTTGGATCTGACAACAGCTACTGGTCCACTCAATTACTCAATTAAAGGTGAAGGTCCTGGCTATGTCGCATTCGGCAACAGCTCGGTGAGATTCACTGGCACCGCTAGGAGGGATACTCACTTCAAGTTTGAACAGGACAATCAAAAGCTAGAAGGAAGAAGCGGCGGCAATATTGCCTTCAACCTGACAGCAGGCATCGACGATACGGTAAACTTCGTGCCCTTCGTCGGCGTCAATAACAACGGTACTGAGTTCAATGTCGTCCAAACTCAAACATTAATCAATAACACGACAATCATCTCCACCAGCACCACTACAACCAGCGTCGCCTTTACCAATGTAGTGCTCAATCCCTCAACAACTTATATTCGCCTTTTCAATCCCTCCTTACTGGTGGTTAACCGGGATGGTAATAATGACAATGATGACGATGACAATGACGATATTGTCTACGGCAATCTGACCTACACGATCTACCAGGGCAACATTCCCGTTGTGGTAGTCGTGGAGCGTGACGATGATGGCCGGATTATCTTCGTGGAGCGTGAGCATGGTCGCGGTCGGGCATTAGGTCGCCGCAGACGAGTCGTTGCGGCCTATCAAGAAGTTGGACTACCCAGCCGTGTCTTTCCCGGATTGGTTGGGTTAAGGCAACTTCCACCAGAAGAGGTGAATATCACTGATGATTCCACGACCGCTCCTGGAACCACGACTACTCCTGGAACCACGACTACTCCTGGAACCACGACTACTCCTGGAACCACGACTACTCCTGGAACCACGACCAGCCCCGGAACAACGACGCCATAGTCATATTTCTCTCTCATTCCACAGCAAAACCCTGGAATGACAACCCTGGAGACTCTACCTCTCTTCCAAAATAAGGTGGGCATTGCCCACCTTATTTTATAGCCGTAGCTATTAGACTTAGGACGGGGTGCAGGGGAGGAACCTCTGGCTGGGGGCAACCCCACACCCCTTAAACCCAGCGTCCAAGCAACCTGATACCAAGAGCAAAGGTGACGCCTGGGGGGGGGGCAGGGGGCATGCCCCCGTGTGGGGGCTGACCCCACACTCCCTTCATCTGCCGCAAATTCCATTTAAATTGCTCTGAAAATGCCCTCATCCCCAACCCTTTCTTCTGCAAGAGAAGAGGGCGAGATTTTTATTCTCTGGGGTGCTGAAATTTCAGCATGGAGGATTGGTATGACTATAGTTTTGGGCAACCGGCACCTAGTAGTCTGGCATCTGAATTTAAGACACTTTTCCAGAAGCGATATCTGTTATTCTGTTATGAAGGACTTCGACTCATCTGGAGAGGTGGCTGAGTGGTCGAAAGCGGCAGATTGCTAATCTGTTGTACGGATCGAAAGGCCGTACCGAGGGTTCGAATCCCTCCCTCTCCGTTTTAAGATTTCAACTATCCAGATTGCCAAAACTTCCTCAGGGCACTCCAGGTTTGCCGATCGCAATGCCGGACATGATTCGGTTTCACCCGGAGGTTCTCCCGGCTTGCCGGTGAAAGGGGTAGCTTACGCTACTCTTTCATCTAAAACAAAATCCCTGGAATATTGATTTTGTTTTGGTGATAAGCAACGCTTATCACCAAACTCTCAGGAGAGCCATTGGTTATGTATTGGAGATGGCATGGGGATCAAATCCAGATACGGTAGCCTGTTCTGAGTTTGCAAGCAGGCACACCCAATGAACAGTAAGCAGATCGAAAAAGCCATTCAGAAAAATGCCAAGAAGGTGATTGCTGAGAGTGGAATCGGCTCTTCTCGTGCAGGAAGTAAGGAACTGAGTCATCTTGCAACAAAACTCTCCAGTCAGCCTATCAGGAGCCTAGAAGCAGCTCAGGTGTTTGGGGAACGGTTGGGTAAGAAGATTGTTGAACTTTCCCAATTAGCCAACAAACAACACCTGGACAGGGGAATTATTCGTACATTGGTTCTCACAAAGGCGATTCCTTCGATCGACGATCTGCCTGCTGAAACTCAGGTCGCTGCCACTGTTAGCAAAGCTTCTCAGGTGAGCAAAGCCCCTACAACGGTAAAATCCCCATCTCCACAAAAAGCCCAACCTGTTGCTCCGCTTGCAGATAAAGTAGACACTGAAGACAATGTCTCAGTTGTCCAGGCCAAGCTTGAAGATGAGGAAGCTTCCAAAACTTACGATACTGAGGTTGCGGAAGCGGTAGATACCGATAAAGCAGACACTGAAGACAATGCTCCTGCCGTCCAGGCCAAGCTTGAAGATGGGGAAGCTTCCAAAACTTACGATACTCAGGTTGCGGAAGCGGTAGATACCAATGAAGCAGACACTGAAGACAATGCTCCTGCTGTCCAGGCCGAGCTTGAAGATGAGGAAGCCTCCAAAACTTACGATACTGAGGTTGCGGAAGCGGTAGACACTGAGCAGGAAGAAGAGATTTCTGAGCCAGTTGAAGAATTGGTGGAAGCCCCGCAAGAAGAGGATGATAGTGAAACGACTGAATCTGATGCAGTAACTGACGTTGCAGTGGTTGAGGAACAGGATGCTGAAGATAGCACTCTAGAGGAACAGGATGCTGAAGACGACACTGCAATAGTTGCATCTGATACTGATGAAACCTTAGAGGTTGAGCAACTCGATACTGGAGAGGATCTGAGTCCTGAGAAGAGATTGGAGTCTGGAGAAGAGCCTGCTATTGAGGCTGTTTAATTCTTGTTTTGGGAAATAGGACTGTCCTCTGGATTATCTGGAGGATAGTTTATTGTTATGAAGCAGTAAATTTCTGGGGCTTGTGTTGCCGTTTTACTTCCTTTATCCTCCGGAGCAGCATTTTAGAATTTCCTGAGGATAGTCCAGAGGATGGCAGGATGAGCGACAGCGAAATTGATAGACTTCAGGTTAGCCAGCTTCCAGAAAGGTATAACCTGGCTAGAAGTGCTGTCTATACAAGGCTTGAAGCACTGGGCATTAAACCCGAAAAAGTTGGGAACAAAGCCTATATCAATGCTGAACAGCTAAAGCTATTGGATGAGCTGCATGAGTTTATCCAGACTGGAAGGAGCACTGCCGAATTTCTGGAAATGAAGGGCATTCAGAGAGGGGAGGAGGAGCCTTCAGGAATGTCCTCTGGACTGTCTAATGTGCAACCAGACATGATTCAACTGATTGCAGCGATCGCCGGAGAAGTCGCCGCCAGACTACAACCTGCGCCCACTGAAACCGATCCTTTTGCCTACTACGAAATCCTGGAAAAAGCATGCCGTAACGGTTGGCTGCTTAGCACCTCAGAACTTGCGAACCTTCTGGATTTGCTTCCCTCGGAGATTCGAGAGTACGGAGATAGTTTCTCTGAAGCAGGTTTTGTGTTTACCAGAGCGGGCTATCGAGTAGGGGGGGAGGTAGCGTGGAGAGTGTCTAAACCTGTAAAATAAAAAAGCCAGCGAGCAGTGCTGGCTAAGATCTCTTGTTTCAGTGTTGGTTCTTTTGGTGATGTTGGTGTTAGCACTGGCATCACCTCAATTTTTAGTGGCGCGGATTTTGGTGGTGCGGAATAGCAGTATGAATTGAACTTTGTTCCAATTCATACATCTTTTAACTCATTACCAGAATCAGCAACCCCTTTTTTTGAGGTGATGGGCTGTTAGTCACTCTGGCACTTGTTCGCCAGCAGGAGCTTTACCCACCAGTGGGGGCTACTTCTCCCTGAACCCTCCAGCCTTTGACTTCATCTTATCATGTCCTGAGGACTTTCCTCAGGACGATATTGATCTTTTTGGATTTTCATCAGGAAAGTCCTCAGGACAGTTCAAGAGCTGCTTTATACGAATTCTTGATTTTGGATTTGCGCTTTTGGGTTGACAAACACTAAACCCTGAGAGGGTTCTAGCCTCTTCATTTGTAGCCTTACTTTGAAAAACTGATTATGGATCAATGAGGCGTTGTCCCTCTTTGCCCATGGAATCGTGGGACACTGAAGCGGGAATTTTTTGGATGCGTTCAGCGATCGCAGCCAGGCCCACCAGAGTGGTATCGTTGAATTCTTGATACTCGTGCGATCGTTGTGGACAGTCGAGGAGTTTAACATTACCCATGAAATTATCCGCCTCAGCAAACCGCCTCTCGCCTGGCAAAGCCCTGCTTCTGGCAACTCTCACCATGGTAACCGGACTTTTTGCTGCGGCCTGTCAGGAATCCGCCCCCCCACAACAGGGTGGTTCGCCAGCAGGCTCCCCAGCTGCCACTGATGCCACCGGGCTGAAAATTAGCTCCCTCCTGCCTGCCACGGGTGACCTCGCCTCCATTGGTCAACCCATGCTGGATTCAGTTCCTCTGCTGGTTGAAACAGTCAACAATTGTGGTGGGGTAAACGGTGCCCCCATCACCATGGTGCCCAATGCTGACGATCAAACGAATCCAGAGGCAGGTTTGGAAGCCATGACCCGACTGGCCGAGGTCGATCGCGTAGCAGGAGTTGTCGGTTCCTTTGCCAGCAGCGTTTCTACCGCCGCCATCCCCGTTGCCGTCCGGAATAAGGTCATGCTGATCTCGCCGGGCAGTACCAGTCCTGTGTTTACTGAACGAGCCAAGAAAGGAGAATTTCAAGGCTACTGGGCCCGCACGGCTCCTCCAGATACCTATCAGGCCCAGGCTCTGGCCCGGCTAGCGAGTGAAAAAGGTGCTAAAACAGCGGCAACGATCGTCATCAACAATGACTACGGGGTTGGATTTGAACGAGAATTTGTTCAGGCGTTCAAAAAGCTGGGTGGTAGGATCACGAACGAAGCCAAACCCACCCGCTATGATCCCAAAGCAACAACCTTTGAGACAGAGGTTCAGGCAGCCTTTGCCGGTAAGCCGCAAGCCGTTGCAGCGGTTCTTTATGCCGAAACCGGAAGTTTGTTACTCAAATCTGCCTTTGAACAGGGACTCAGCAAAGGGGTACAGATCTTGCTAACAGATGGGGTGTATTCTCCCGACTTCCCTGACCAGGTGGGCAGAACGGCGGATGGCAAGTTTATTCTGGCAGGGGCAATGGGAACAGTTCCTGGCGCGGATGGAAAAGCGCTGGAAGCCTTGACCAGGCTCTGGCGAGAGAAGAAAGGCAGACCCGTGAGCGCCTACGTTCCCCACTCCTGGGATGCTGCGGCTCTGCTGGCATTAGCAGCAGAAGCGGCTAAATCCAACACTGGCGAAGGAATTAAGAGCAAAATTCGAGACGTTGCCAATCCACCAGGCGTCGAAGTTTCCGATGTTTGCGAAGCCTTAAAGTTGATTCGGGAAGGCAAGGACATCAACTACCAGGGGGCCAGTGGCAATGTCGATATTGATGAAAACGGCGATGTGGTTGGCAGCTATGACGTCTGGAGTGTAGGAAACGACGGCAGGCTGAATGTGGTTGGTAAGGTCAGCCCGAAGTAAGGGGGCGATCGCAAGCGTTCGATGGAGATTTATATCCGTAGCCACCAGGCCGAGGACGGGGTGCAGAGGTCGAAACCATGGCTGGGGTGCCCCCCACCTCCTTTAACCCGGTGTCCTGGGCAACCTGGTGACAGCTACCGATTTTCCCACCGACCGTTCTGAAGGTTTTCCTAGATTGCCGGTGAAAAAGTCGCTTACCCAACTCTTTCATCTCAAACAAAATCTCTGGAATATTGATTTGTTTTGGTGATAAGCGGCGCTTGTCACCAAACTCTCAGGAGAGCTTTTCTGAATGAGATGGTTGTTCTTTATGGAGCTACCGATCAAACGGGCCAAAGGTATAAGCAACTCCTACAAGGAAGCCGATACTAAATCGATCAATTGGTGCAATATTGACACCCACTGTCGCTGCAAATTGATCGGAAAGGGGAATATCAACCCCACCCGTCAGCAGTAAACCTGAGGTATTATCTTTCCCCGTCGAGAAGATGGCTCCTACACCCGCATAGGGAGCCAGTCTGATGTAGTTTGATAAACTGATGACATCAAAGTCATAGGTGACCGGCAGCAAAAACGACACATCCCTGGAAATTAGAACTCCAGGTCGGAATGAAAATGTTGAGCCCAGAGCGATTTTGCTGTAAATTGCTCCACTGACTCTACCCAGACCACTTCTGCCGCCAGCACCAAAGTTGACACCGCCACCCAGATAGCTGGGATTGGGCCGGGGAGGTTTCTGGGGGATGATTTGGCCCAGAGAAGGCGCAGTCGTTGTAATTGTTTCAGTGGCAAAGGTGTAGGCAAGTCCAAGGATAAAGCCAATATCAAACTTATTGAGCGGAGCAACATTAACAGAGGCCGTTAGTGCCAGTTGAGGATTGAGGGGATAGTCTAAACCTGCTGTTAACAAAAGATCAACGTTGCCACTTCTGCCTGTAGAAAATACTGGACCCACACCGACATAGGGCGAGATTGTCCCTGGACCTTGATTTGGAAAATCATAGGTAACCGGAAACAGGAACGAGACATCATTCGATACCAGTACTGCCGGACGGAAGGAAAGGTACGGGCTGAAGGCAAACTTACTGAAAGCAGCAAAGCTTACCTCTCCCAAGGCGGTGTCGCCACTACCAGTTCCCAGGTTGACACCAAATCCTGCGTAGCTAAAGCGATAGCGAGTTTCTACCACAGTTGGAGTTTCCACTGGGGCAGGAGTTTCTGCCGGAGGAGGAGCCGAGGGGTCCGTGGGAATTGGAGGGGGAGCATCTGGAGATTGGGCAAAAAAGCCAGATGTGGAGGTAGATACCGTTCCCGGTTTTGGAACAGGGGATACCACCTGAGCGGATTCGGGTTGGGTTTCTTGAGCAACTGTTTCTCCCTCATCCGCAGGGACCTGTCTGAGACTTTCTCCTAAAGGTGGGGTGGAATTGCCCGGATTGGCGAGGATTTCAGTTGGTTGAGTAGCTGTAGGCGATGTCTTTTGAGAAACCTCTGATGAGGGAATGGTATCAGAGACTTGGGCACCTGCTGAAACCTGTCCACCAACAAGGGCTGAGACGGCAAGGCTGAACGATAAAAGTGTCCGTTCGAGCAGAAGGGGATGTTTCACGATCACTTCTCCACACGCTAATGAATTTGCTTTCAGTTCCAACAAACGTAACTAGCTGAAAATCAAGCCATTCAGTGGCAATTTTCAATTCAGCGAGGGTTCGGTTTCAAAATAGCCGCTTCCTCGGAGACGCTAATGTAGCGGCCATGAGAAATTAGCAGCACTTGAAAATCCGTGGTCTTGCTACCAAATGTTTATCTAATGCCTCAGAGGCAAAATCAAGCTCTGTATCAGCAAATCGCTGTATTACAGATAAATGCAGCCAATGCTGATAAAATGAATTGAATCGTGAGAGCTGATTTATCAAAATTTTACAGGAGGGAAATGAATAAAGAATAAATGTTTATGGTTTGTAGGTTCATTTTTTCTTAGAGCTCAGGGAAAGCACTGCTTCAGCAACCTTTTGGGAAATCGATGGCAGGATCGCTTCATTCTGGCTGTGCTCTCTGCCTTCTGTAAAAACGATTAACAGGTAGGGAGGGGCGCTAGTCAGTTCAATGTAGGCGGCGTCATGACGAACTCGACTCATGAGTCCCGCTTTAGACCAGAGACAGCTGTCAGGTGGTAATCCTGCGCCTAGGAAGCCTGAGACTTGATTTTCTGGGTTTGCTACCAGATCCTGGGGGGTTAGCGATCGCCGCAGCAGGGCCATCATCATCTGAGAGCGGGTGGCTGAAACGGCGACTCCCCCAACGATGCTGTGTAGCAGACGGGCAGTGGCGATCGTGGTCAGCATGTTGCGATTTTCCATAAACTCGCCGTAAAAGATCCGTTCACGCCCGTAGGGACCCTCACACCAGGTTTTTTGGTTGACATTAATGGTTTCCAACTCTTCCCAGCCAAGGGATTGAAAGTAGCGGTTGACCAGGTTACGCTGCTGTTGCCAGGTTTCAAATGGCCCAGGAGGCAGTTCAGGGCCGCTGGTGGTGCCAGTCAGCACATCTACCACCAGACTGGTGGCATCGTTGCTGGAGTCGACAATCATATCTCGGATAGCCCGTTCTAATTCAGTCGTCGTCTGAACCATGCCCCGCTCCAGCCATTCGTGGATGGCGACCAGGTAAAACAGCTTGACCACACTGGCGGGATAGATACGCTCCACCCCCCGGTAGCTGTAGCCTCTGGGGGAATATTGCCAGAATTCGGTGGAGCTGATGGCTCCTCCCGTATTGATGGGGGCGGGAGGATCATAAACCAGCCAGGTGAGCGAGATCTGGTTGCGGGCCAGTCCAGGAAATTCTGCCCAGGTTTGTTCCAGAATGCGATCGCCCAGAGTTTCTAGCTGCTCATCTTTATGGAAAAACATCGCCCCAATTTATATCCCGATTTATTGAGTTGCCGTTTCTGATTTTAGGAGTGCATGCTGTTTCTAAAAACTTTATTGGGTCGGTTTCCGTTCATCTTCTGCCGGTTCTCCCGGCTTGCCGGTGAAAAAGTAGCGTAAGCTCCTCTTTCATCTCAAACAAAATCCCTGAAATATTGACTTTGTTTTGGTGACAAGCAAGACTTATCACCAAACTCTCAGGAGAGCCCTTCTGCCTTTCACCCCCCACCGACCTTCCCCCGCTGCGCCTCATAGGTGCCCCAAACTGTGACAGATTGAGTATACTGTTAGGGCTTTTTTGTAAAGAGAATTTTCACGGATAGGCGATGGGCTGAGGAGCCGCCATTCTGCCAGTTGATGGTGAAGAGGACTGCACCAGCCGTTATGTTTTGGAAGTGAGTCTTCCATGGCCTGCGCCTATCTCCAGGTAAGAGCATCTTCCTCCCTACCTCCCATTCTTAATTAGCCTATTTCTTAACTAGTTTGGTGCATCTTAGATTCGGTCGCTATGCCTTATCTCCCCCCTCCACCTGAGCCTGCTGCGATTTTGCTTTCTTTTGAGAATGAGGCAGTTCCGAACAGTTTGTTTGATCTAGTCAATCTCAGCGGTAACTTGCCCAATCAAGGTAACCTCCTCCTGGCTCAGGCGATCGCACCTGCTGGGGATGGGGTTGGAACCCAGGTTACTCCCCAAGGCGATCGCTATGACATCACTGGGGGCCAACTTTCGGGCAATGGTTCTAACCTGTTTCACAGCTTCAGTCGGTTTAGCCTGAGCCAGGGGCAAATTGCCAACTTCCTTTCCAATCCCCAAATCCTGAACATCCTGACTCGCATCACAGGCGGGGAAGCCTCTTTGATTAACGGCAGGATTCAGGTGACGGGCGGGAATTCTAATTTGTTTTTGATTAACCCGGCAGGGATTGTATTTGGTCCTACGGCCAGTTTGAATGTGCCCGCTTCATTTTTCGCCACTACAGCAAATGGAGTGGGGCTGGGGTGTGGAGTCTGGAGTGCAGGATGTGGAGGATGGTTTCGCGCGACGGGCGAGAACAATTATGCCGGGTTGAATGGAACCCCTAATGGGCTAGCATTTACTGCAACAAATCCGGGGGCGATCGCCAATGCTGCCAATCTCACCGTTCGTCAGGGGCAAAGTTTGAGCCTGATTGGTGGAGCTGTAATCACTACCGGCCAACTTTCCGCTCCGGCAGGGCAAATCACCCTTGCCTCCGTGCCAGGAACCAGTCTGGTACGTTTGAGTCAGACGAATTCTTTGCTGAGTTTAGAAATCAGTCCTTTAAGAAACGGTGGATGGAGGGATCAGAGGGACTCTTCCCCTTCTTCCTTACTCGCCCCCCCTTCCCTCCCCGAATTGCTGACGGGCGGCAACCAGCATAACGCTACGGGAATCGCTGTAAATGGGAATGGGGAACTGGTACTTACGAGTTCCGGGACACGGGTAGAGGCCAGTCCTGGTACAACAATTGTGGCGGGTCAGCTAGAAGCTTCCGGGCGACGGGGTGGGCAGGTGACGGTGGTGGGCGATCGCGTCGGGCTGGTCGGCGCAACGGTAGAGACATCCGGTCACGAAGGGGGTGGCACTATCCGAATTGGCGGTGACTTTCAGGGAAACGGCACCATTCCCAATGCAAGCCGCACCTACATCAGCCCAAACTCTACCCTTCACGCTGATGCCCTTCGCTCTGGCAGTGGTGGCAGAGTCATTGTATGGGCTGACAAAACCACCGAATTCTACGGCACCATCACCGCCCGTGGAGCCATCTCCCCGAATCCTTCCAATGGCGGTTTTTCTGAAGTCTCTGGCAAACAGAACCTGGTCTTTTGTGGAAACGTTGATCTCAGTGCTCCCGCTGGAAATCCTGGTACACTGCTGCTTGATCCCCTTGATATCAATATTGTCAGTGGAGCCGGTGGAGCCCAGGATGGAGCCTTGCCCGTCATCCTGGCAGGAGATGCTCCGGCCACATTCACGATTTCACAGACAGCTCTTCAAAGCCAGGCGGGAACCGTAATTTTGCAGGCGACTAACAATATCACTATCGCTCCGGGAGTTTCGCTCAGCTTTGTTCCGGGTGGTTCGATTACCCTAACAGCCGATGCTGATAATGATGGAGCGGGTTCATTTTCCATGGATCCAACCCAGACGATTCAGGCATCCGGTAGAAACCTGACAATTTCAGGAGCCAATCTAAGCCTGGGAAACCTGAATACCAGTAGCATTGCAGCGGGTACGAGTACTGGTGGAAATGTTACGCTGACAGGCCAAAACAACGTTGCGGTGGGCAATATTTTTACGGCAGCATCCGCCACCCCACCCGGCACTCAAATCGCAACGGCAGGGAGTGTGGCAATTAGTGCGGGTGGCAGCGTTACCACTGGCTCCATTACCACTGTTGCCAACACCACCACCGCACCAGGATCCACCGCAACTGGTGGGAGTGTCAGCCTGACGGCCAATGGTGGCAATATTGTCTTCAGCGACATTACCACAACTGCCAGTACCGCCCAAACCAGTGTTGGTGGGAATGTCAGTCTTATTGCCAATGGGGTGATTCAGGGAACAACGGCAGGCAATACGATTACGACTGCCAGCCCTACCCAATCAGGCAGTGTGACGATTCAGCATGATGGCGGACCAACCAATATTCCCTTTGTCGTGGGTGGCCCTTCAGGGAATGGAACAGCAGGCGCGATAGATGCGGGGGGGACTTCAGTAATTACATCCAACAGCTTTCCAGTTTTGCCGAATGGGGGAACGGTGGTAGTGGGAACGGCTCCGAGTGCGATCGCCATCACCTCTGTCAACCAACCCCCCACCCTGACCGTCAATCAAACGCTGTCCGGTGCGCTTCAGGGACAACCGTTTGCGTTTACCTATGCCGATCTGGCTCCTGCGATCGCCGATGCCAATCTTGACCAGACCCGGCTGCTGATTTCTGCCGTCAACACAGGCACGTTACTCATCAACGGTGTCCAGGCCGTTCCGGGAATCACCCTTTCTCCAGGGGATGTGCTGGTCTTCATTCCACCTCCGCTGGCCACCGGGTTGCTGCCTTCGGCTTTTTCGCTGGTGGCGTCAGATGGAGTTTCGGTTTCAGCCGTTGTCCCGGTAAATATCGATATCAGCACCACTCCTGTACCCCAGGGTCCCGGTAATCCTCCTACCCCCTCTCCCTTTGATCCCAGTTTTGACAACCTGTTGCAGCAACCCGTCAGAACCTCTGGCGCGAGCGATGTTCTGGCGCTGACCAGCCTGCCCTGCAATTCCACTGATGTCGGTGTTAATTCCCTGGATGACCAGTATGCTCAGGAGTTTGAGGAATACCTGGGCAAACGCTCTGGGATTGCTCAGACGAAACAATTAGAAGCGTGCGAGGTGTTTGACCAGATTGAAGCGGCAACGGGGGTGAAACCTGCAATTGTTTATGCCAGCTTTGTACCCAGCTCTGTCGGAAAGACTGAAACTGCTCCTCAAGCGAAATCTCTACCCATTTCTCCATCGCTCGCTCAATTTCGGCCAGATCCTCCCATTGCACAAAAAAATGTTACTCAAAAATCAGGGACTCAAGAATCCGGTGATGATGAGTTAGAGCTGATTGTCGTCGTTCCGGACAGCGCTCCCATTTATCGACGAGTTTCGGGAGCTACCCGGACTCAAGTGCTGGCAATGGCTCGCCAGTTGACCACTGCTATAACTGACCCCACCACTCGTGAAACTACCAGCTTTCTTGCCCCGGCCCAACAGCTTTACCAGTGGTTGGTCAGGCCCCTGGAACCCGCATTGCAGACGAGAAAAATTCAAAACCTGGTGTTTATTCTGGACAGCGGGTTGCGATCGCTTCCCCTTGCTGCCCTCCACGACGGCAAAGGGTTTTTGATTGAACGGTACAGCCTCGGCTTGATGCCCAGCCTCAGCCTCACCGATACCCGCTACCGGGATATCAAAAGCCTCCAGGTGCTGGCAATGGGGGCTTCCCAATTCGAAGACCAGAAGCCCCTTCCGGCTGTTCCGATTGAACTCTCCACCATCTTCGAAGACCACTGGCTTGGCAAATCCTTTTTGAATGAAAGCTTTACCCTGGGCAATTTAAGATCCCAGCGGCAGTTACAACCCTACGGCATTGTTCACCTGGCAACCCATGCTGAATTTAAGCCCGGTAAGCCCGATCAGTCCTACATTCAACTCTGGGATGCAAAACTCCGCCTCGATCAGGTACCCCAATTGGGCTTGAATCAGCCCCCTGTCCAGCTTCTGGTGTTAAGTGCCTGCCGCACAGCTTTGGGCGATGCCGAAGCCGAATTAGGCTTTGCTGGACTAGCTTACCAGGCTGGGGCCAAGTCCGCCCTGGCGAGCCTGTGGGCGGTAGACGATGAAGGCACCCTCGCCTTCATGACCGAGTTTTACCAGCGGCTAAAAGCAGTACCAATCAAGGCAGAAGCGGTTCGGCAAACTCAACTTGCTATGCTCCGCAAGCAGATTCGGTTAGAGCAGGGAAACCTGATAACCACCGCAGGAGCAATCCCACTCCCGGAGGAGTTGCAGGTTGGAGAAGAAGACCTGTCGTTTCCGTTCTACTGGGCGGCTTTTACGCTGATTGGCAACCCGTGGTGAAGGTGAAGCAGAAACGCTTGAATTGCGGCCAATCTCTACACAGATACCCCAGCAGCCACGCTTAAAGGAGCCGGCTCCGCAAACTTGGATTGAACAGCAGTTGCAGAACAGTCAACTTGACACCTGGCAAGGATGAGGCTTGGTCGAAAACGTAAAGTAGCGTTTGTTCCACCTGTTCTGACAATCGCTGTGAAAGCCAATGAACACCTTTGAGGTTAACTCTATGCTCAGACAACAATCTATCAGACAGAAACCTAAAGGACTGAAGCAATTCGGTTTTTCTCTTTTATCATCCAGCACATTAATCTCTGGAATGTTATTGCCTAGCCTATCCCTCGCTTCGCCTGCAATGGCTGTTCAATTCCCAAGTGGAGAAGTTGCATTTAACAGTCCCCCGCAGTTGATTAATGCGGCTGTGAGCTTTAATCCCCTACGTCAACCATCCCTCGCTTCCTCCGCTGTTCCAACGGTGGCTCCGATGACATCATGAAAAATGGCATGACCCGCCGGGGCAAACAAACCTATAGGTGCAGTCCTACCGAGTAATCCGCACAGTGCGGTTGGCAAAGAAACGGGGTTGACCAGTTACATTGAACGATTCAACAACACGTTTTGACAACGAGTCTCTCGGTTGGTGCGCCCAGCCTTGTCGTTTTCTAAGAACCTGGACAATCACATCAGTGCCATTTGGCATTTCATCCATTACCACCATGAACAGATAGGGTTGAAGCTATCAAGCCAGTAAAGGAAGACCTCTTTTCCCTGCCCTTTACTTAACAGGACTACCCTCCCTCCATCTCTGTCCGCCTTAATGCCCATGCCCATACGCTCCAACCTCTGGCTGAAATGGCTGAATCTCCTCCACGATATGCATCCCTCGATGTTCCAGCATGTCCCGTAAAACGGGGTCTGGAGCCAATCGCAAGTAGGTTGGCGTAATTTCCAGAGGTACATGGCGATTGCCCAAATGGTAGGCAGCCTTTAACAGTTCCAGAAAGTTATCAGCAGTCACAGTGAATACGGGTTCCGGTTTCGCAATGACTCTAACGACTACCCCATCTGTTTCAGACTGAAGTAAGTCCCCATCTCGCAATACAGTTCCTCTGGGTAACTGGAGATAGATCGGCTGTCCATCCGTCGTTTCAAAGTGATGGCGCGATCGCGTCCGTTCTTCAGCTGTCAGTGACAACGTTAAATTGACCGGAACCTCCGGGGGCATCACCAACCGTTGTGTCAAAGTAATGGCCACAGGCTTAAACTCAACCTCTTCAAAGACTGCTTATTTCAAGGATTGATTATCAGCAAAATTCTGTTCAACCAAGCAGACTTTATGAAACTGTACCCCACATCTCCGGAAAGGCATAAATCTCTGAAGGATCCATATTTATCCCAGGGTGCTTCCTCGTCGTTCATCTAACCCCGAATGAACCACAATGGAAACTACCTCCTGTGTCAAGCGACCGTCCTTACTGCAAGCTGTTCTTGAAGGTTTCATCGACGGCATTCTGATTCTGACCAATCAGGGTGAATGGCTCCACGCTAACGACTGTGCCCGTCGAATCTGCCATCAATTAAGCAAAGGCATCTCCCAACCTGATCGAGTTCCCAAAGAAATCTGGAACACCTGCGAGCGCCTGATTGAGAGCCTGAATCGCTATCCTCACCAGACACTCACAGTTGAGGATGAAATCAATACCGGCCAGACAACATCCTACCGAATTCGGGCCCAATTGCTAAATCTGGAACAGGGACACTCTCCCTGCTTCCTGGTAACACTTGAAGATCGGTTGCAATCAATTCAGAATGCCGCGATCGCCGAAGCTCGCCACTATGGACTGACTCCCCGTGAAATTGAAGTCTGGCTCTACTACCGCGCAAACTACAGCTACAAAGACATTTCCTCCAGGAAATTCATCAGCTACAACACGGTCAAAAAGCATATGAAGAACATTTATGCCAAGCGGCAAATGGTTCTGAATACCTTGGAGTAGTTGCACCTGTGCTTAGAAAACGTTCTTGAAAGATAGCCTTATCAGTGGAGAATGTTAGTCAGAAGATAGGCACTCTCAATCTATAGGCGTCACCAGAGGCAACAGCAAGCTGTTCAGCCCTGCTTGAGGACCCTCGGTCATCATGTAAGCATGAATCTCAATTTGACGGAGAAGTACCATTGCCATCCCTACGAAAAAGAGCTTTAACCGCACTAATGTGGTTTTTTGCTGGGGAATGGACCCACTATGCCCTCCGGTTGGGTGGTAACCTGATTCTGACGCGACTCTTGTTTCCCGAAGCTTTCGGCCTCATGTCCCTCGTTCAAGTCTTCCTGATGGGACTGGAAATGTTTTCAGACATTGGCATTGTTCCCAGTATTATTCAGAATAAACAGGGAGACGATCCTGAATTTCTCAATACAGCCTGGACGATTCAGGTCGGTCGAGGATTCTTACTCTGGATTTTTTCCTGCCTGATTGCTCTGCCAGCAGCTAACTTTTACAAAGAACCTATGCTGGGGCAGTTATTACCCATTTCTGGAACAACCGCGCTAATTGCCGGTTTCAAGTCAACTAAACTCGCAACTGCCAACCGCAAGCTTACACTTGGCAAGTTAACCATTCTAGAACTGGGAACTTATGCTTTAGGATTATTGGCCACAATTTCCTGGGCCTGGATTTCCCCCTCCGTTTGGGCTCTTGTAGGTGGGGGCATTGTGACTGTTCTCGTTGAGACGATCCTGAGTCACTTGCTCCTGGAAGGGGCACCCAATCGCTTTTGCTGGAATCAGGAAGCTTTCAGATCATTACAACAATTTGGCCGCTGGATATTTGTCAGTACGGCTTTAACATTTCTGGCAGGGCAGGGCGATCGCCTCCTGCTTGGACGATTGATGGATGTCCATTTCCTTGGAATCTATACCATCGCCATTACCCTTGCTCGTCTGGTAAACCAGCTAAGGAACCTTACAAAAATAAGTTGCATAACTTTTCCATCTCCACCTGCGTGAAATCGCTAGGCTAGATAGAGTGATGT
>JAIMBL010000008.1 GCA_023511615.1 Leptolyngbyaceae cyanobacterium HOT.MB2.61 | reverse complement strand
TTTTCGGTGGGGCCTGGTGGGTTAGCAACCTGGGTTTATGGGGGGGGGGGGGCTTCGCCCCCAGCCAGGGGTTCCACCCCTGCACCCCGTCCTAAGCCTGGTGGCTATAGCTATAGTTGTTAGTGAAGGGTGAGGGGTGAGGGGAAAGGCGATAGGCACGATGTGACAGGCGGGAAGAACACCTGTCACCTGGTGTCCGCAGCCTGTTGCCTTCATCTGAACTCATCCACTCTCCCGCTCCATCACCCCGTCACTCCCCTACCCTCGCAACTGTGCATTTGTTGCTTGACGGATTTCTGCTAGTCTTACGGTTCTGCCACCTTCGGAGCCGGGGCAGAGGGTGGCGACGCGATCGCGATGGCCGAAAATGCGAGGCAGGTTACGGGTACCAAAGTCTGCGGTTAGTGTGGGCACTGGGGTCACGGTATCGGTAATGCCGTACCGTTTACACAGGAGCGTACAGAGGGCAACCGCTGCCTGATATTGCTGTTGAGAAATAGTTTTGCTGGAGTAGATGCCATCAAAGGCAACTCCTAACCCATCGTTGATCAAATCATGGGCTCCACGCTTCCGTTCAGACCGCGCGGCAAAGACCCGACCGCTGGGCATGATGATGAAATGATAACCAATGTCGCTCCAACCATTGCCATTGATGTGGCTACTTAAGATCGTTCTCATGCGAGCTTGCTCTTCAGCCAGTGTGGCATTTGCTGGGGGAGCCCCGTCCAGGAACGTGTGATGGATTGTAATTCCTTTAGGGGAAGTCAAATTTGGTATATCGGAGGGAGTCGGGGTATTGGTCCAGCTACTGCGAGGTTGAATGGTGAGTGTAGCTGACGGAACTGCCTGCACTTCGATGATTACCTGAGCCCGGTCCTGCTCAGAACCCAGAATTTCAATCAGTCGTTTACCGGGCTGGCGAAACAAAATCGAAGCCTGCCAGCGCTGATTCGTCACCAGCGGGCGGGCCAGCGTAAACTGTTGGTCTGCTCGCAGCAAAAGCTGGTCCCCATCCTCGTAATCAGTTGCCGTTCCGGTTAATGTGACCATTTGTTCCACTTTGATCTGGGTGGGTGGATTGGTAAAGCTGAGCCGGGGCGGACGTGGTGGAGCCGGATCCACTTCAATTGAGGTTTGCGCTTTATCCTGACCGGAACCAATGACTTCAATTGCTTTGGTGCCCGGTTGATTAAAGGAAACGGGAGCCTGCCATTTTTCTGCCTGCACCACAGGGCGGGCTAGTTCGTAGCGCTGGTCGGCCCGCAGCAAAAGAGCTGTACCATCGGCATAGCCATCGGCTTCTCCAGCAAAGGTTGTGGCTTGGCCAACTTTTGTTCTCACGGGAGACTGGGTAAAGCGCAACCGGGGTAGGGTCGCAACCACATTAAGCACCAGTTCGACGCTTTCATTAGCGATCGCAATTTTCAACCGCCGCGCCCCCACCTGTTGAAACAAAAAGTTGAGTTGCCAGGTGCCATCTGCTGCGATTTTAGGTCCCGTTGCGTTGTACTGATTGTCGATTGTCAGAATCAAGTTTCTACCTGCATATTCGGTGGAAGCAACTCCTGCAACCAGAAATGGTTGCTTCACTTGAATCGGACCCTGAGGCGATTGAGTAATTTTCAGCATGGCTAGACAACCTTTTCTGATACCAATTGATATTGCGAATTTGGCAGATCGATTTATAGAACCAGCGATTGCAACGATTGCATAATCCAAAATCTAAAATCCAAAATCCAAAATGGAATGACAATGAAGGAATCAGGAGTCAGATGGAGTTTTGAGTTTTGAGTTTTGAGTTCAGAATGACAGGCGCGTCTTTACGGCCTGACGAATTTCTTCCAGGCGAACGGTTTTGCCGCCTTCGGAACCGGGGCATTCAGTCGCGACGCGACGATCGCGGTGGCCGATAATCAGGGGGAGGTTGCGAGTTCCGTAATCTGCGGTTGGTGTGGGAATGGGAGTGACTGGATTGTTCAACCCATACCGTTGACAGAGTTTGGCGCATAACATCACTGCGGATTGAAACTGTGGTTGGCTAATAGCTACGCTGGTAAATATGCCATCAAAGGCAATCCCAATGCCATCGTTGGTGAGGTCATGAGCACCCCGTTTGGTTTCAGCCCGTGCTTCGTAAATTCTGCCGCTAGGCATGATGATGTAGTGATAGCCAATATCGCTCCAGCGGTTGCCATTGACATGGCTGCGCCAGATAAACCGCATCCGCTCCGCTTCTTGAGCGGGGGTTGCATCGATAGGAGGACTACTGCTGAGAGCTGTGTGATGCAGGGTGATTCGCTTGGGTTGAAGATTGGGCAATTCTGGCGGAGTTGGCTGATTCAGCCAGGCACTGCGCGGGGTAATCTCTAATTCCCCTGGCTGCACGTTAACGGTCACTTCTGTCTGGTCTTGTTCTGAGCCAATGATTTCAATCACCCGATTTCCCAACTTATGGAATAGTACGGGAGCCTGCCACTTTCCTGCTTTAACCCGTGGACGTGCCAGTTCAAATTGCCGATCCACGCGCAAAACCAGTTGGGCATCCTCCGGGTAGCCATCAGCTTCGCCTGCGATCGCCACCATTTCTTCTACCCGGATCTGGCCGGGAATGCTGGTGATTGGGTCCGGGCAGGACCGGGCACAGACCACGATTGAAGTGACGGCGGCTCCGCCCAGGCCTGCCAGACCGCCTCGCTTACGGTTTACCAGCACAATGCGGCTCCCTGCCTGACCAAATACCACCGGAGCCTGCCACCTACCCCCCTGCACCTGCGGACGGCCCAACTCATAGCGTTGATCAGCCCGCAACAGCAATTGTGTTCCATTGGCATACCCATCCGCTTCTCCAGCAAACGTGGTTATTTGCCCAGTCTGGGTAGTTTGCGGAGCAATGGTAAACCGTAGCCGTGATGTACCCAGTGGGGGAGCCACTACTGCTACCATCTGAACTGTCAACTCCACACTTTCGTCTTCCACCGAGAATTTCATTGTCCGGTTTCCGACCTGATGAAACAAGAAGCTGAGCTGCCAGGTGCCATCCAGCCCGATCGCCGGGCCGTTTGTGCTGTGCCGGTTATCAATTGTGAGCTTCAGGTTTCTCCCTGCACAGCCAGCCGAAGCTGTCCCTGCAATCAAAAATGGCTGCTTGACCTGAACTGGTCCTTGGGGAACCAGGATGACCTTCAGCATAGCTGGAACACCTCTCACAATGCTTGCAAATTTAGCGGTTCTCCTGGCTTGCTGGTAAAAGAGTCGCCTCTTCCCAAACTTGCAGGAGAACCATTGAGCTTGCTCAAGACTAGCAGAAGGATGTAGGAGTGGGGTGGTGGTTGTTAGAAATTATTAGTGATGGAAGAGTTAACTGGCGATCGCCACTCCGATGAGAGTGGGTTGTTTGCGATTGGATTTCTTCAAGCTAATGGATTGTGCTTTGTTGCTATCAGAACCCAATTGCCCCCGCACCACTTCTTTCGTCGGCTTTTGCGATTAAACTTGAACGCTCTTAATACCTGCACTTCTGAGCTTTTCGCCAGCCTTTGTGTACTGCGATCGCGATCGCAGCCACCGTATAATCAACCAACTTTTCCAACGCCTTTTTGCCTCCCTTCTCTAACGCACCCACGACATTTTTAAGTAGCTGGGTGCAATTAAATTAAAGATGGTGTTGGGGGGTGGAGGGGGCGTTGCCCCCATTCCCCTTTCTTCCAATTTAATGATGTCTACCTACTGTTCCGTCAGGAAAATTTTGATGGGTCGCAGACCCTCGAAATTTAACCTCCATCAACTCCCCGGGCATTCACTACCCGTCAAATTTGATTTGACAGAGTACTACTTAACTGAGAATAAGACGGAACAATCAGTATCCCGTCATAAAACTCGGAGGTTTGGGCCAACCTATGACCACTATCTTTGTCCAGATTGCCAGCTATCGTGATCCCGAACTGATGCCTACGATCGCTGATGCGTTGCAAAAGGCGACCTATCCCCAGCGTCTATCATTTGGCGTGGTATGGCAGGGAAAAGTGGGCTACGATCGGCTACCACTGGAGCGGATGGAGTGTTGCCGGGTGTTAATGGTGGATAGCGATCGCGCCCGTGGGGTTGGTTGGGCACGTTCCAAAACCCAATCCCTCTGGGAAGGCGAGACGTATACTTTGCAAATCGATAGCCACATGCGGTTTGCACCGGGTTGGGATGAAACCCTGATCACAATGCTGCATCAATGTCCCAGTGTCAAACCAGTGCTGACTGCCTATCCTCCCGCCTATACCCCTCCCAACATACTTCATGCTGGAGAACCCACACGCCTGGCCGCATCTCATTTCCACGAACAGGGGAGTCTCAGTCTGGTTAGCGGTACCAGCCTGGCCCATTGCAACCAGCCGCAACTGGGACTATTCATTGCCGCGGGCTTCTGGTTTGCGCGATCGCAATTCATTCAAGACATCCCCTACGATCCACACCTCTACTTTTATGGTGAAGAGCTCAACCTGACCGTGCGGGCCTGGACCAATGGCTGGGATATTTACCATCCCAACCAGATTGTTTGCTTTCACGAATACAACCGCCCAGGTAAACCTCGCCACTGGCAAGACCATGCCAACTGGTGGCAGCTTGACCAGTTCTCCCATCAACGATTGCACCAATTACTCAATCCGGACTCGGGTGGTATTTCGTTGAGTTCCTATGGGTTGGGTTGCAGCCGCAGTCTGAGTGCTTACGAAATATTCAGTGGGGTCAACTTCAGAACCAGGACATTAACCGATACGGCCAGGAAGGGGATTCCAACGAAAGATTACTACCCCCTTGCCTCACGCCTCCAGTAAGGTCAGGCACGGTTTTTGGCTCAGGGAAACCCTACTGTATCAGAACGCTTTACCAGTCATGAACAATGAATTGCGATCGCAGAACACTATTAGTGTGGGGAAAGTAATAATCTGGGGAAGTTTAAACCAGATTACAGAGCTAATGCAGCTCAACCCATCTGTTACATTAATAAACTTCGTCCGCTTGATTTTTGAGTTTTGCCTTGGCCTTGGCAGCACTTTTCTTCAGAGCATCCAACCGGGCTTCGTACTTTGCCCGCAGGCGTTTCTTGGGGGATTGTTCAATCAAGGTTTTAAGCGCACTCCCCAGGCTCTTATAGGCATTTGGGAGCGTGTAACCGAAGCGTTGAGCGAGGGCGATCGCCCGCTCGTCTGCCTCAATCAGGTCATTCATCACCTTCTCACCACTGTTCTTTTGCCACAGCCGCCAACCCGAAACTCCGCATAGGGCGAGGGCCAGCAGCAACAGTAGCCCATCCTGCACCCACAGTTCACCCACGGCACCACCCAGGCCAATAGCTAAAGCTGCCATCTCCCAGCCATCTTTGGGGATTGTGTCATTCTGAATGCGGGCAACTTCATGCCAGAACAGTAAATTGCGCTGGTCAAGCGCTAACTGCTCCCACTTCACCATGTCAATTTGAATTTCCACCTCGTCCCGACCAATCTCTTCACACTGGATCAGGGGAGGATTAACTGCCGTTGTGCCTTCTACCGAAACCCAGCTCTGCAATTCTGGAGGGAGCAAAGTTCTCAACCGCCGCAATTCACTCATTTCGGCTTTTGCAGACGAGGATGCGTATGATGTCATGGTTAGCCCAGAAAATAAAACTATAAATCCTTCCTCCTGGATCATAGCGATTCAAGAGGGGATTTGAGTTGCGATTATTCTCCAGGATTTCAACTGCAGAATGCAAGGGCAATTATGGACTAACGTTGGTTGGTAGTTTGGGGAAATTCGACATTGTTAGAATAGTGGGATACCACCGTTAACGGCAAGGTAAGGGTCAACAGGGCAATCAGTGTTCCAATAATTTCTGCAATTCGGCTAGACGTTCGACCGGGCGAATTAGCAGACTGACTACTTGATTCCATAACAAAGGAGTGATCTTTGAAACAACAATCTACAGTTCTACGCAGGTGCGTTAGGACATTGGAATTAGATAGAGTGGGGGCTTCACCCCTCAGCCAGGGATTCCGCCCTTGCCCCCCGTCATGACTACACTGACTACCGCTATACATCTTCAGCTCTGCGAGAGCGGATTCCCTAACTGCTTTGTCTACTATTTTAACGGCTCCCTCTAGAGAGAAAGTTGATGGCAAACAATCCCAAAGGGAACCTTTCCCCTGAAGTTTGCCTGAAAGCCCATCAGTTTCGGGTTTTAAGCAAATGATGAATATTTTGCAGTTCGATTAAAATTGCTTGCAGAAGCTCTTGAGTTGGAGTTGGAACTGCATCGCGAACCTCAATTGTTACCTGCTTGATCTTCAGGACATCCTTTGCGAAGCGAGCCACCTCATTAGGATGAAACAGTAGCGGATCGTCTTTGCTGAGACGCAGTTCCGGGTTAAGCCGCTGGGGATTGTAGGGTGGGTTCAGGCAGGTGGGGTCCGTATTGGCGTAGCGATAGATTGAAGCCCTGGAACGGTTGAGTGCTTTTTGAACCGCTTCAATGTCCATCAACCCACTGTGTTCAGTGCCAACTTCTGTCTCCATAACCATTCGCAAAGTTTTATCCCTAGACTCAGGGAATCTTAGCATTAGATTTGGGAAGTTCCACACTAGCGGAAGAGATAAATTGACAGACTGTGCAAACTCTCTTTCGGTTAGAACTTACGGGAAAAGTACAGACTTGATTAGATCAACGGCCATCACCACAGCCAACACCCCAAATAAGAAGAAACCGACGCTAAATAGCGGGCTCACCAAAAACAGGTCATAGGACAGCCAGCACAGGAGTGATGTCAATATAAACAGTGCGAGGAAGAGTAGGACTGGTCTCAGGTACTCCATTAAAGCCTCCTCGAAAATTTCCAAACCTTGGACTATTTTTGGCCTATTTCAGAATAGCTCTATCAAGTAGCAATAACATTCCCCTCGCAGGTCATCCAGTTGGGGGAAGTGGCGATCGCGTCTTAAGGCTAATGACAGCACAATGTCTTACCCGTCGGCCATCGCCCAATGGTGCCAGCCTGCCCACAGAGTCAATCCATATATTTTGAGGTTGACTCACATATTTTTTATGTATATATTGTTCATATGAACCACATCTACCTCGATTGCTGTTCCCTACTTTTTCAGGAGTTAGGTTATGCCAGGCCCCAAATCTTTTCCTCAAGCCACTGCCCGAATTCAAGCCCTGCTGCCTCCTGGAGCAATGCATCACGTTGTGGCCGCAACCGTCAGTGAAACCATCCGACCTGGCCACCTTGGTCGTGTCAAGTTTCAAGGGACATGGTGGTTTGCTCGATGTGAACAAAATATCGTTCTTCCCGTTGGCACAAACGTATATCTCATTGACCGTGAAAACCTGACGCTCATTGTTGAGCCAGTAGTTGAATAATGCCCCTGTCGTGCTAACAAACAATCAACCTTGACGGAGGTAGCTATGAACTGCACAAATCCCTGGATAAGGCTCCCCAACTATTATCAGCGCGATCGCTATCGGTGCGATTGTCCAAGGCATCCCTCCTATCTCAGAATTATGGTTACTCGATACCGCATAACGTTTAAGCATCTACCACTAAAGATGCCGAAAAAAAGTTGCTCTCCTACTCTTCAGACTGTTTCTGCCTCAACTGATAGCTCTCAGAGTGATCCTCCCACCGAAACTGATGGCGATCTGGAGGAAACGGCCTTTGAATAAACCCTTCCCATCTGGCGTTTAGGAAATCTTCATAAACGCCAGCTTTCTATTGAGCTTGCATTGAATCTGCCCCTAATTTAACTAAATAAGATATAGAGAATATATGATTGAATGTGTAAGAAATATGCGTAATCTCAATTTGTCCGATTGTAGTTTGCTTTGCCGACCTGTTAAACCTGGTCGATTTAGTGTTCAAAGGGACATCCTATACGCGTAGAGAGATAAGGAGTGTTTATGTCAAACCCTCAAGCAGCGGATTCCGTTATTCCAGAAGAAATCTCTCCTACTCAAGAGAAGAGCTCACGGCAGAAGAAACGCCTCAACCTGGACCTCACGCCAGAAGCCTATGAGTTGCTTCAGAAGTTGGCTGATGAGTCTGGAAAAAATATGGCAGACGTATTACGAACCGGATTAGCTCTCTATGGCCTTGCCCATGAAGAGAGCCGGAAAGGCCGTAGTTTAGCGATTGAAGAAGACGGCAAAGTTGTCACCAAAATTGTAGCGATCTAGGTGGTTCAAACTTTTTAACACTTACGATCCGCGGATATTTCCTGCGAAAGGAGAAGTTTTTATGGATTCGCTCCCTCAAAATCCTGCTGAAACTTCTCCTTCCGAAGGGGCGCTGATTTCGCCTGAAATTATCCAATCTTCTGATGATCTCTGGAGAAAAATCGGATTGGAACCTTCTGCGATCGGTTTTAGTGGAAAGATTGAAAGCCGGGCAGAGATGGAAGCGAGACTCAGGCGCGAAGAGATTGAGCTGAGTGCTCGTTTAGAAAAAGAAAATACCGAGCGGGCGGCACGGTTGGAAAAGGAAAGGTTGGATGATGCTCACAAAAGAGCTTTGGAACGTTCTAAGTTTCTGTTTAAAGAAGCATCGGTCTATACAGTTGGAATTTTATTAATCATTGCTTTGGGTTCAACCAGTTCATTCGTCCTTTTCGACAAAGATGCTTCTGAGGAGTCGAAAACGTGGGCCAGGTCAACATTGACAGCGATCGCAACTGCTGTTGCTGGTTATGTGTTTGGGAAAAGTAGTTCTTCAACTACATAGGTAGACTCGACGATCTGAACAGGTCATTGTTGCCACCATACAGACAATTAATTAGCAACTGTGTAAATCGTATATCTTTAATCAGCTTTTCGATCAAATCATTGAAATGAGTCAACTGTTCGTTCATTTCCTGTGATGACAAAAACTCCAACTTAGTATTTGAAAACCGCTCTTGCATTATACGCTTATACTGATTAATCCAGCCTTCTACATCTGAAATGTCTAGGATTACTCCCGCTAAAACTTCACGAATTGCGGGAAGGCTACCAATTACTTCAGAAAAATCGTTATTGTCATTATCGGTGGTGTTTAGCTCATCCATTCTAGTCTGAATGACAGTCATATTTCTTTGCAGCATTTCGAAAACTCCCTGTAAATCAGCCAGGCGATCCTGAATATTAGAACGAAAGTCGTCATTTCTACGCCGGATTTCTTGGGGGTCATCTTCTCGAAAAAAGTTTTGAGCGCAGAAATAACCCATGAGTTTTCTAAAAACTTCGGGAGAAATTTCATCAGCTAATTCTGGAGGGACTTCCAGTGCGTTAATATTGGATGAGCAGTTCATAACATTTGCCCCCCGTTGCTGCAAACTTTCAGCCACCTCTCTATAAAGACCTGGATTGTCACCAAATTCAGCTGCCTCTACCAGGGTTGTACTTAAATTAGCTCCAGTGAGATCGGCAGATTTGAGATTAACACCGCATAAATTAGCCCTTTCAAAATTAACGCTATTTAAGTAAGCGCGACTCAGAAGCGCTTCATGCAGATTAGCATGACATAAACAAGCCATTAATAGATTCGCTCTACACAAATCTGCTCGCAATTGTGTGCTACTTAAATCAGCACCACTTAAGTAGGCACGCCTTAAATCAGCCAGGCACAGGTTTGCTCTTTGCAGGTTGGCATAACTGAGATTGGCACGGAGCAGATAAGCATTAGACAAATCAGTTTCCACTAGCTCAGATGCAATCAGGTTAGCACCGATCAGTTTTGCTCTACTCAAATCTGCCCGATTCAATAGGGAGCCAGTCAAATCCGCTTTGCTTAGATAGGCATCCTGTAGTTTCGCTCCAATGAAACTGGTGGCAATGAGATTACAACGACGCAGATCGGCATACCCTAGATTTGCACCATCTAGATTGGCACCCTGTAGATCCGCAGCTTCAATGTCTGCATAGCTCAGATTTGCATCTCGTAAATCAGCACAGGTGATGTTAGCAACAGTTAGTCGGGCGTAGCACAGTTGAGCCTGGAGCATTTTTGCTCCTCGTAACTGGGTACGCGTGAGTTTGGCATAGTTCAGAGTTGCTCCAATTAAGTTCGCGTTACGTAAGTTGGCACCTTGCAGTTTTGCCTGTTCCAAATTAGCGCGCTCTAAGCTCACACCCTTCAGATAGGCTCCCCTCAACTGGGCAAATTGCAAATTGGCTCCGTTTAAGACAGCATCACTGAGGTCAGCTCTATTTAAGATTGCACTACTTAGATTGGCGTCGCTCAGGTCTGCATTGGCAAGAATGGCATTTCTTAAATTAGCTCCCGTGAGATCGGTTCCTCTAAGATTGGCTCCTGTGAGATTGGCTCTGCTGAGATTGACTTCTCTTAAATCAAAGTTTTGTAAGTTTTGTCCTGCCAGGTTAATTTCACTGTAATTGCCTCCAGGATACAGCATGGGCGGGGGGTCCAATACGGTCATATTTATTACTGTTTATTGTGCAGGCACAATAAACACCTGACAATGTATAACCGATAGGATTCCAATACGGCAAACCGAAAGTTTTGTTGGGAGTGCAGGGGTTTCACCCTTGCTTGGGGACGAAGCCCCCCAACCCACATGTTGCAAAATTTAGTGTTTGCAACATTAGAATCCTGCCAGTGGATTGAGCCACTGCAAGATTGTCCGCTCCAGTTGATGAAGTTCCCGGTATACTTCCTGGCGCATCCACTGGGCGATCGCATCGAAGGGAGTAAAAACCGCTCCCGCCTGTAAGTTTGCATCGGGCCCCAACGGGGTTAAATGATTACCTGGTAGACTTTGAGCAACCACCATGCCTGGAAAGCGCGTCTGAAGAAGTTCGCTTAGAGCAGCAGTCTGATCAATGGTGTCGTTTGTAAACTGGATCAGCAGGTTGCGACGCACCTGGTATTTTTGGGCAACAATTTGGTTTGTTTCCAGGGGGGAGGGGGTAAATTCTACAGAGAACATGGAGGAGAATTGCTCTACCAGGGGAACGGCATCGCGGGCAGAAAAATTGTTGAATGAAATCAGAATATTGCCTGCCCGCTCAACGGAGAACAGGCTGCCAATGAGAAGGTGGAGCTTACAACCCATACTGTGACCAATACCGTAAATGGGCAGATAGCGCCTCCGGAGTTGGGTTTCGTAGAGATTTTCCAGGGCCCGGTCAAAATTTCGGACAACGGCCTGGGCGATTGCGGCATGGTCGAAGGTATTAACAAATGGCGTGGCTACAATCCCATAGCCCTGTAATGCCAATCGTTCTAACAAACGCCGGTAGGTCACTTGGGGGGCGGTTGCCACAAATGCTCCTCCCAGAAAATGGATGATCGCTGTGGGTCGTTGCGGCAACAAGACCCAGTTACCCGAAATTTCCAACCAGTCCATGATTTGTTCCTGAAGTGAGTTCCATAACTGGTTGTAGCAATTGAGAGCAGGTAAGTAGCTGGGTACAATTAAATTCTGGGTGCAATTAATTAAAGATGGTTTGGGGATGGGGGAAAAACCCCTGCTTGGGGGCAACACCCCCACTTCCCTTTTTTCCAATTGACTATGTCTACCTACTTAATGGGTGAATGATAATAGGATTAACCCAGGTTGCTAATGACCATAATGGTTCCTCAATCTGGTTTCCCCGATACTCCGCATTTCACTTGCAATTGGTTACATAGATTTGCTAAGTTGATTAAGCACTGAAATGACGTTCTCCCTGCCGGGATAGCTCAGTTGGTAGAGCAGAGGACTGAAAATCCTCGTGTCGCCGGTTCAAGTCCGGCTCCTGGCATCAGTTTTCTTTTCGATGCTCAACTTCAACCACTGTATGCACATTGCCCCTTGGGTTGAAGTCCCCTTTGATTTTGACTTCTAAAGGATCGCAAGCGGCTACAAAGTCATCCAGGATTTGATTGATCGATTCTTCGTGGGAGATGTAGCGATCCCGATAACTATTGATGTAAAGCTTGATCGCCTTCAGTTCCACCACCTTTTGATCAGGTACATAGGTAAGATAAATCGTTGCAAAATCTGGATAACCAGAGAACGGACATTTGCAAGTAAACTCCGGCAGAGTGATATGGATGTTGTAGCGTCGCCCTACTCTGGGATTTGGAAAGGTGATTAACTGACCCTCGGTAATCAGGCGCTCTCCATATTTCACTTCTGTTACTTCCTGGGTATCCAGTTCAAATTCGGGCGTTTGCGGCATGGAAGGATGCCTCATAGAGGTTTCTGTGGTATCTTCACTCTTTCATCTTAGGTTCCTCTGCTCACTTTTGCACCCCACCCTCCCTGATCCCAGGTAGTACAGCCTTATCTCCAACTTCTAGTAGATCTAACAAGGTAATGATGAGTGGCGCTAGCCACCATCATTAACAACTCAAAAATCATTACGATTTGGGCACCACCCAACTTCTAATGCTTCTTCCTGAGTGAATTTTTCAGCAACGCCGTAAATTTTTTGACTAATTGCAATAAGAATGTTCCAAATTGACTGATCTCATGCATAATTGAGCCCGATCAACTATCCTTCGACCTATGACGCCCAGAACGAACACCAAGCCTCATCCTAAAGTGCCTGAATCCCCTAAATCTCCAGCAAGTAATCCCTACGCACCCTCTGTGCCTATTTCACTCTATCGGGAAGTAACTACGGAGTTGCAAACCGCGAAGACCAGGCTGGAGTCGTTGAGATTACAGAACCAGGAGTTGCTTGAGCAGAATCAACGACTCCGGGTTGAAATCGAGCGGGTTGTGCAATCAGCCTTGCACCTGCGACAATTGGCAGATACCCATGAGACAGGACGTTTACCCGCCTCAGACTCATCCCTACCGGATGTGGAAATCCACTTCGAGTCTCCACCGCCGCAGCCGGTAGCCCCTGGAACCACCAGGAATGAGGGGGTTGAGTTGTCCCCTCCGAAAAATCCTCTATTCACGGAACGACCTTCCCAACCACGACGCAGGAGCGACTCGCCCCGTTCTTCAGATATTGGAGGATGGTGGCTAGTGCTGGCAATCCTGGTCATTGTCGTAACGGCCTTTGGCACCGGGTTCTTGATTGTGCGCCCACTCTTACCCAGTCGATAAACCTATCCCTGCCCTTGTCTGATTCCTGTGCCTACAGCAATGCGAAGATTTGTTTATCCGGCAAGAGCATGGGGAGTTATTGACTGGGATGGCGATCGCATCATAGAAAAAGTGTATCTTTATCTACAAAAGACTCGCTTTTGGCGGTGGTAGAAAGTGTCATGCTGGATAGCAGCATGGCCCCTAGGTGTAAGGAAGGAGTATAGGATTTGAAGAAAGTAGAAGCGATTATCCGTCCATTTAAGCTTGACCTGGTCAAAAATGCCCTGGTCAATGCTGGTATTGTAGGCATGACTGTCTCTGAAGTCCGGGGATTTGGGCGGCAGAAGGGACAGACTGAGCGTTATCGAGGTTCAGAATTTACCGTTGAGTTTTTACAAAAGCTCAAAGTCGAAATCGTGGTTGAGGACGAGCAGGTTGACATGGTTGTTGAGAAAATCATTGCCGTCGCTCGAACAGGTGAAATTGGGGATGGCAAAATCTTTATTAGCCCGGTTGAGCAGATTATCCGTATCCGGACTGGAGAGAAGAACCTGGAGGCTATTTAGACCCTTACCCCCACTCTTCCACCCGTTGCGTTTCTGCTTGCAGAAGGCTCTTCCGTAGATTCTCCCAATTCATTTGTTCTTTGGGTAAATCTTCCATCAAGAGCCCTTGATGCAGGTGAAAGACGCGATGGCAAAACTGTTCTGCCAGATCTAGTTGGTGATTCACCATCAATACAGTCGCTCCATAATTCTGGGCGAACTCTACCAATGTCTTGATCAAAAACTCACCTTTGCCCATATCCAGCGCAGAGGTGGGTTCATCTAGCAATAGAACACGCGGTTGAATAATCAGGGCACGGGCGATCGCCACCCATTGGCGTTGTCCCAACGAGAGCTGAAGCTCTGTCCGTTCTAACCAGTCCGATGGAATGTGCAGCCGCTCAATCCATTCCCCCACTCGCTGTTGAATTGCGCTCTTCCCCAAACGACGCAGCACCAATGGGTATTCTAACGTTTGCTGCACGGTCATTCCTAATAATTTTGACTCTTGTAGAACCAGCACCACCTGCTGGCGCAATTGAATGACAGGAATTTGACCGAGTAACTGGTTACCCAGGTAAATCGCTCCCTTCGTCGGCTCAATCAATCGATTCAAAAGCCGTAGCAGTGTTGTTTTGCCTGCCCCGGATGAACCTACAATGGCAACGCGATCGCCCCGCGAAATTGCAAATGAAACATCTCTCAATAGATAGTTCGTTCCCAAAGCTAAATTGGTGGTTCCCCTGCCTTTCTTAAACGAGACTAATCTGGGATTGAAGCTAACCTGCTCAACCCGGATTTCAGCCCCTTGCATTGTCCCAGTAATCATTCCGCCCATCCCTAAAAGGTGACTCAACCAGCTTGCTGCCGAAAAGCATCGTCAGATTTTCTTTCAACTCAAACAAATTTGGAGAGCCTAATTCTGCCTCAGAAATTAACAGCAATTATCCTGAAACTCTCAGGAAAGCGCAAAAGGTTGGCTAACCACCGTCCAAATTATCCAACCGTCAACTGTCAACAGCAGCAACGTTAATCCCAGCAGAATGAAATACATCCAGGGTTGGGCAAGGGGACGCACATCAGTGGTATCGATTCCTGTATAGAACTGCACCTGGCGTACAAGTTGCGCAAAGCCTGCGACGCGCATGGGCAGTAAATACGCTTCACCTGAATGGCTCACAAAATAGTAGACCACGCCTCCCTGCCCTGTGGAACGCGGTTTCAAAGCCTTAATTTCTGACCACGAGAGAGACCAACCGCGACGCAGCAAGCCAGGAACCCAACTGGGATAGGTGACTTGAATGCCCTGCTCACCTAAAACGACTTGCTCAGCCAGGGCTCCGTACAAAGCTATTCCTCCCAAACCAAGTCCGGCCCACAAAAGCGAAGGCGGAATCACTGTTCCCGCTACCTGTGGCAGAAATGGCAGCGGAATAGTTAGAGCCAGATAGAGACTCAGTAAAGTGAGGCGAATGAGAGGAGAAATCTTGAAAATAGAGATCGATGGCTCTGGCACAGGTAGTTAATAAGACGGTTGAAAAAATAAGTAGCTGGGTGCAATTCAATTAAAGATGGTTTTGGGAGTGGAGAGGGTGAAGCTCGCTGCCTGAGGGCAACGCCCCCACTCCCCTTTCTTCCAATTAATTATGTCTACCTACTTACATTAAGACGTTTGGGGAAGCCGCTATTATGGGGCGGGTTGAAAACGGAGCAAGAAGTCTTTCAAAGCCCTTGTCAGTCAGCTTCATAGGCGCAGGCTGAGTCGGTATCAATCCTTGAAGGTGGCGTTCTATAGAACATCCCTTTAGACAAAACATCCTCTCAAAGCGTCTCCCTCTTCACTGTACAGTGGTTTTCCTCAATTTGATTTTTAAATCCGTTTCCAAATCGGTCAACAACTTGAAACGTGATGAAGATCACAGTATTCTGGTGTGCTTTCTCATCGACTAAGCTGGAATTAGTTAGTCGATGCTTTAATCACTAACAATCAAGATGAATTCGGAATAATTTTTTCTAAAAATTTACACTGCTGATGTATCAGTTAATAGCATGACGTCCGTATAATCCGCTAGCAAAATTTGAGAGATACGCGTTAATGCAGCGTGAATCAGTATCCTTAAGTAGTAGAAGGATCATAATTGTCTTGGCTAACGGGTAGATGTTTCAAGATAACGCTGATGCTTCAAATGATTGGGAAAAAGTACGTATAAGTGGAAATGTAAAAAATAAACCTTTGTCGAAAAAAGTACTTTCTCATCAAGGAGATTGCCGATTAGGCGCTTCCCCTGGAGGGTATAGCTTTGCTGATAGGACTAGGAGTGGTCTTCAATTTTGCTTCAAATACTGCTCGTCTGTCCTCACTAAAAATTTATTCAAATCGATATCCTGACGGACAAATCAGTGTTATTCATTAACTGTGTGTATCAATTGCAAAATCACATGACAATTAGATGACTATTTATTAAAAGTAGAAACCTTCTTTAAAGGAGAAAACAAGTTTTCAAAATTGGTTACTTTTAGGTTCAGCTATTTAGCGGATCTAGATCAAATTGTGGGAATGTTAGCTTTAAGTTAAGACGAGGAATTTTCATAGAATCCAGTTATCTGGGCTTTGAAAAATCTGCAACAGCAACTCGTCAAATGTGATTCGTTTTCTCTCGTAGTGCAGGTAGGTCTGCTTCCACCAATGAAACACGATTTAGAATGTCGACCCACAAACGCTGAGGTGGGCGTTTATGAGTGTGAAATTCATCTCAAGTTCAGGCTGATTGAGGAAAAAGGAGTTTTGAGCGATCGCGACAAGCTCCTGGAGATGTTGATTGAAGCCTTTGCTTGTGGTTCAGACGAGTATATGGAGCCAATCCAGATTGAGGTGGAAGCCCACGAAGTTCCTGAACTGCAAGCTTCTCCTCAAATGCGACGTCGGTTGATCCGGCTACGGAATTCCAGGGATTTGGCGTAGGATGGTACCCGATCTCAATCGATAGCGGCAGATGCGGATTAAGACTTTTCGAAGTTTCGAGTTGACAAGATGTAACTCCATTCGTTAGTTTAATAAAGGTCTGGTTAATACACGGGTAGCTGATGTGCCCCCATCGTCTAGAGGCCTAGGACACCTCCCTTTCACGGAGGCGACGGGGATTCGAATTCCCCTGGGGGTATTTCAAGATTTTATAAGGGAAGGAGCTTCAGGAATCTTCTCCTTTGTGAGATGGGTTCCTCTCTGATCCCATCCCGCTCACAATGACTACCGCGATAACAGATTGCTCGCCTCCCGAAAACCTGATGCAACTGAGAAGTATCGTAGTTACCCACGAGCAGGTGACCTGGTGGAACCAGGTTATCGACCAGCCAGGCGATCAAATCGATCGCGAATAGCCAGGTCAATCATGGAACGAATCAGGAATAGAATGGCGAGTCCAGCCAGAGCAAAGGCGGCGATCGCCCAGGTCTTATAGCTCCCCACCAGCAGTACCACTCCGGATAACAATGCAAACCCCGTCAAGCTGGCATAGATCATGCTACGCAGGGCCAGGTTGAGGCTGCGTAGGGCTCGCTCCGTTTCGAGCGAACGTACCCGGATTTCCAGTTCACCCTGTTCTAACCGCTCCTCTAGCCGCTGAATTACGCGTTCTACGGCATTGGGCTGGCGCAGTTTGTAGGCGATGTATTCCCTGGCTTGTTTAGCCAGTTCTCCTAAACTATTACCTTGCCCTCTAGTGGTAGCGATACTTTTAACAAAGGGTTTGGCTGCTGCTAGCAAATTGTACTGGGGATCCAGATCCCGCGCTACTCCATCGAGTGTCGTGAGTGCTTTCAGGATAAAGGTCATTTTGGCTGGCAGGCGAAACGGCTGTTGTTCAAACAGAGCATAAACCTCATTTCGCATCTGGTTGAAGGCCTGAAGTTCGACAGGCTTTTCGGTAAATTGCTCCAGAATGAAGCGCATGATCCGTCGGATAGGAGTCATGTCAGAGGTGGGTTCAATCAGCCCCATAGTGATTAAAGTCTCAATCACCTGATCCGCGTCCTTGCGTAGAACGGCGAAGAACGTTCTGACCATCTGGTCCTTATCGATGGATTGCACCTCTGCCATCATGCCAAAGTCATAAAAGATGAGGCAGCCATCCTGGCTAACCGCCATATTGCCAGGGTGGGGGTCTGCCTGAAAGAAGCCATCCTGGAGTAGCTGTTTCAAATAATAGCAGATGCCAATCTGATTGATTTCTTTAACATTGATGCCACAGGCTTCCAGACTACGGCGATCGTTAATTTTGATGCCGGGCACGTAGTCCATGGTCAATACCCGTTTGGTGGTGAAGTCAGGATAGACTTTAGGGACGATGATGCGGGGATGGTTCCGGAAGTTGTAGCGGAAGCGATCGGCATTGATAGCTTCCTGAATGTAGTCAATTTCTCGATAGAGGATGTAAGCAAATTCCTGGTAAATCGCGTCCAGATCGTACTGCCTGGTCCAGGGGAGGTAGCGCTGGCAAAAGCGGAGGAGTTTGCGCAGAACTTTGAAGTCTAAGTCAAACAGTTTTTCTAAGCCAGGGCGCTGAACTTTGACGACAACTTCTTCTCCCGTGTGCAAGCGGGCTTTGTGGACTTGTCCCAGGCTGGCGGCGGCGATGGGCTTTGGATCAAAGTCCTTGTATAGCTTATAGAGGGGGCTCCCCAGTTCAGATTCAACAATGGCGATCGCAGTCTCTGTATTAAACTCTGGTACCCGGTCCTGGAGTTGTCCCAGTGCTTTGACGTATTCAAGGGGCAGTAGGTCCGCGCGGGTAGACAATGCCTGACCAATTTTAATAAAGGTGGGCCCCAGTTCCAGAAGGGTGCCAACCAGCCACTGGGCTCGCAGATTGCGATATTTGGAAGAACGTCTGGCGGTTGCCCTGTCCCACCAGAGGTAGACCATGAGCTGAGCCGCCGACAGAAACACATCCATCTGGCGCGCCAGAGGAGAATAGTGGGCGCGCTGCCAACGTAAAGGTTTGGACGGTGCAGCGGGGTTCAGCATTGCCATAGTTGTTTGAATCTAGTCTACCCGTCAAATGCCGAGGGTTCGAAAATTTACGCTTTCCTAATTAAAAATCTATTCAACCAGGCAATGACCCGGAAATATCGAGTGACTGAGGCAAGCAAAGACTAAAGCTTGTTTCCCAGGATTGGGGATCTGCGATTGGGCAGCTAGAGACAGTGATGCTGCCGTTTAGCAGTTGAACCAATGACTTGACGAGCGCCAGCCCTAATCCCGTTCCTTGAATCGCATTTTGCGTGGCTCCCTGGCACCGTCTAAATTTGTCAAAAATGAAGGGAATTTCGCTTGGGGAAATGCCAGGTCCGATATTGGTGAGAGTGAGGATGACTTTACTGACGGGCTGGTCCAGTTGGTGAGTGACTTTGAGGTGAACAGGATTGTTGGGATTGGAGTACTTACCTGCATTAGTTAGCAACTCAAGCAGAATGCGGTTGAGGCTATCGCGATCGCTGTTGAGTTTAAGTTTTTTTTGAGGAAGGTCGAGGACAAGGCTCAGCCCCTTCTCGGCCCACTGCTGGTTGAATGACTTTTCCAGATCGCGGATCAGCTCCTTGAGGTCGATTTCTTCAAGCTGGATGGAAACCTGCTTGGATTCCAGTTCCTGAAGTGCCAGAAGGTCGTTAATCAGGTTGGTTTCCTGGGCACATTGCTGCTCCAGAATGTCGAGATAGTGGGCACTGCGATCGCTGGACAGCCCCACCTGACGCAACATCCGAATTGCCATGGTCATGCTGGTCAAAGGGGTGCGTAGCTCATGGCTTACAGTGCTCAAAAATTCATCTTTCAACTGGTTCAGGCGACGGAGTTGTTCTAGCTGTTGACGAGTCCGCTCATACAGCTTGGCCTGTACCGAAAGACTCTGCTGTAGTTCTGCTGTGCGCTTTTCGACGAGGGCCTGAACCTGTCGCAGGGTCTCTGTTTGAATGATAGCAGTGCTGACCTGAGCGCTGACCAGCTCGACCAGTTCAATCTCTTCGGGTTGCCAGACGCGGGATTGATTGTGCTGGAACACAAGAAAGCCTAGAATGGCTCCCTGGCTTTCCAGGGGAGACAGCAGCAAGGCTGGCAACTGGTCCAGGTTAAAGATAGGAGAAAGGCCAGAGCTATTATCCAATTGGGGTAAGTGCTGCGGATCGGTGGCACTGATGGGGCCATTGGAATGGTTCAGTACGTATTGGCAGAGGGTGCACTCGGATATCCAGAAAGATTGGTGAAGGGCACTGATGGGTGGATGGTCTCGATGGTTGGGGGCCGATTCACTGAACGATTCACAAACAACGGTTGCCCGGATTTTAGGCAGGTGTTCTTGAAAGCGACTTTTGAAGAGAGGATCTGAGTACTTGAGTTGAAGCAGCATCCCTCGTTTAACTTGAAGGGTTTTTGCTGTGCTTTCGGTAGCCAGTTGCAGAATCTCAGGCAAGTTTGATGAGTTTCGGATCGCCAACGTGAGCCGATTAACAACTGCCTGGTAATCAACCCGTTTGTTGAGCTGTTGTTGAAATTGGAGTTGGAAGAGGGCGATCGCGATTGGTTGTGACACCAGGTGAAGTGTTTCAATTTCTGCTTCTGTCCACGGGTGGGGGAGTGATTTCATTAGACTGATGAGCCCATTTGCTTGCTCCTGAAACTGGGTGGTGGTGCCAAGAAGGGCCTGGATAGGAAAAGAGGTCTCCGCAGACTGGAGGATAGCCTTCCAGAGCTCTGGTAACTTCCAGGTCAATTCATCAGCAGTACATTTTGAGGGCGTAGCAACATCAGAGAGGTTAACGGAGGATTGAGCTGGTAAATCTTTGAATACCATCTCTGCCGCCTGCAAACGTGGAATGAACTGTAATTTTCCAGAATGCCAGCAAGCGACTTGAGCATCGGGAAGGGCAATGATGCAACCATCTACCTGAAAAGCTTCCCCTAAAGAAGCCGCAAGTTCCCCAAGAATTGAACTGAAATCAGAATGGGTAGAAGTGATTTGGAGAATCTGATGCCAGAGACTGGCGAAGTCTTCATTCCGCATGACTGGAGTGGAAAGAGCTTTCGCCCAAATTACTCTGATGATGTGGGTTAACGAGGACATAGGGGCTTTGGGCAGGTCTGAGAACATGCCACCATTCGGGTTAGCTCTCCGAACAAAAAGTGCTGTCCCCTGTTCCATATCCATGAATTGCTGAACCCCATTCTGTTTCTGCCGTTTGCTTTAAGGTTTAAAATTGCAAATCTAGTTTTAGAGTTCCCGAATCAGTTCCATTCGTAGCGGAAAACTTCCAAGAAGCTTAGACAAAGCCCAATGGTTGAAGGTTACTGACCTGAGAGCCTTGGGATAAATCTCAAGATCAAGGCGGAAACCTGTTAAAACAGGTTCAAACCCTAACAACTTTGCGTTTCAGTCAGTTTCAACTGACTTTAGCTTTGAGCCAGAACTTCAGTTCTGAGCTTATTCGGTGCCATTCTCCAATAGTTTCTTTGCACTCAGTCAATTAGATAACCCAATTTGCTCTAGATTACACTGCTTCAAACACCAAAGTATCCGTATTTTCTTGACTCCAGAAAATAGAGAATATTTCAGAAACTACCTGGGAGCGCCTGGCGTAAATCAACCGACCATTCCCGACTGCCCCCTTCTGACTCCCCTCCTTTCACTAAACTTACGCAGCTCTCCTGAGAGTTTGGTGATCAGCGACTCTTTCACCGGCAAGCTGGGAGAACCACTTACACCAAAAAGTACTAGAAATGAAATCTGGACTATCCCTGATCAAAAGCTATTGCCATTGGGGTATTTCCATTGCAATAGTGTGCCTTCGCTATTGGTGATGCGTTTTGCTCATTCAAGAAGCTGCTATAACCGTTAGGAAAGGATTGTTCAGGCAAACTGCCTATGAAGGTTGACGATTCGGGTTTGATAGATTCAGTACTGCCAACCGGAGCGATGGGATCGGCCAATGTGATTGGAACGGTTAAGGGACCCGGCGAGAATGGAAATCAGTATGTGTTCATCACGGCGGACAACCGCCATGTCAAAATTGGCGAGTTCGTTTATTACGAAGCCAGCGGAGAACGGGTTACAGTGCGATCGCCCCTACAGATTTTAGGTAAAATCTCCAATCGCTGTTTGATCGATCATCTTCCAGACCGTATTTTTGCTGATACGGAGATTAGTCCAGAGGCGATCGCTGCTCTGGTTGGATTTACTTACCCAAATCCCGAAGTTTACGAAGTCACTGTTGAGGTCATCGGCTATTTTGACCCTCGCCTGGGATTTATGAATCCCCGCCAGACTCCCGATCCCGGATCCAAGGTGTATCTGGCAGACGACGACTTATTAAGGCGAGTCCTGAATCGGAAACAGCCTGGACAGGTGGGTTCGGCGCAGGTCGGTTCGCTACTCTTGCGGAAAGAAAATGCCGTTCCAATCACGCTTGATGTGAAGGAACTGGTCAGCACCCACATGGCCATTTTGGCTGGAACCGGGTCGGGAAAATCTTATACAGCGGGAGTGCTGGTAGAGGAACTGTTGTTGCCTCATAATCGGGCAGCAGTCCTGATTTTTGACCCCCATGGTGAGTACGAAACGCTAACGGAAATGCGCGGGCATCCCCTGTTCAAGGGGCAGGATGGCTATGCACCAAAGGTCAAAATCTTAAAGCCAGAAGATATCCGCATTCGAGTATCTTCTCTGGACTACTCGGATATTTTGATTTTGCTGCCGGAGATGACGGAACGCCAGAAATCCATTCTCAGCAAAGCCTTTTCACTGGTGAGGAAGCATCGCTCTGGGGAATACCGCTGGGGTGTACAGGACTTGATGGCGGCGGTACGGGAGGCAGACCGGCAGACCGATGAGGAAGGTAACGAAAAATCGGGGTCCTCTGCCCCAGCGCTGGAGTGGAAGTTAGAGCGGATGGAGCGATCTCCTTACTTCCATGCCTTTGAGCACCTTGCTCCCAGGGATTTGTTTGAGCCAGGGCAAGTGACGGTAGTGCAAATGAATGAGATTAATCAGGAAGAGCAGCAGGTGATTTGTGCAGCCATTTTGCGGCAGGCGAACCAGGCTCGAATGAACACTCTGAAGGAACTGATTGGGCCAGAAGATGAAAATTATCTGCCCTATCCTGTCTTCATTCTCCTGGAGGAAGCCCATCGCTTTGCCCCCGCCCATGAGCCATCCCGCTGTAAGTCAGTCCTGCGCACAATTCTGAGTGAAGGCCGTAAGTTTGGCCTGGGAGTTGGGTTAATTACCCAGCGACCTGGCAAACTCGATTCGGATGTGTTATCCCAATGCATGAGCCAGTTTATTATGCGGATTGTGAACCCGGTAGACCAGGACAGCCTCAAGTACGGGGTGGAGGCCGCCGGGCGCGATTTGTTAAAGGAACTGCCTGCTCTGACGAAGGGGCAGGTCATCATTGCAGGAGCCTGTGTCAATACGCCTGTCCTGTGCCAGGTACGCCAGCGTTTGACTCAGCACGGTGGGGCAACGTTGGATGCGCCTGACCTCTGGCAACAGCATTTTCAGCCCCACCGGGTACGGGAGCGGCAAATTCAGCAGGCTCCCGTGAGTGGGCGATCGCGATCAAAAACAGTCCAGGGGGTCAGCATTGAGTAACAGAGTTACTCGCTCTGCTCAGAAAAGTCTGTCTGTTCACGGGTTTCAGAAAGTTGGGCTTTGTACTTGTCAGACTGCTGGAGGGCGGTTTCACTGTTTTCCTGATAGGCAACAGCCCGATTTTGAGCGGTCTGGTAGCGCGGGTCATTGTCAGGGACGCTGGCCATTAAATCAGATGCCTGTTGCCAGCGAGCAGCCAGTTCCAACCATTCAGCCGAAGATTTTGCGCTTAACCCTGCCCGTGATGCCTGTTCTGCCAGCCTGACCGCTCTGACGAAGGCATCTCCCTGGGAAACGGGGAGACTGGGGGCTGGCGAGGGGTTGCTGGAGACTGCCGGAGTACTGATTGGGTTGGCAGAGGGGCTGGAGGCAGTTGGGAGAGTTGTCTGGAGCCGGGTTTGCTTCAGGTCGGAAGTGCCAAATTTTTGGTAAAGTGCCCAGCCTACCAGCAGCAATAGTAAACTCAGGCTTGCGCCTCCGGTGAGTCCACGCCAGAATTGCTTTTGTTCCCGCAGACGATGGGGAGAAAATCGGGGGAGTTCTGCTTTACTGGATTCTCCTCGACTTGTTTTCCAATCGGCCAAAAGCTGTTGAAAAAAATTAGGTTTACGCAGAGTGATTTCTTCCGACCAGAGCAATTGGTTTTGAGGATCACGGCTGATCTCCTCCAGCCAGAGAAGTTGCTGCTCGCGTACAATACGGCTATTGATATTGACGCGACGAATATTGCGGGGAGCGATCGCCTCCAGAATTTGCCGTACACGCTCAACGAGAACGGATTGTTCCAGTTGCTCCAGGGTGGCGGCTTCGCACAACAGTTGCAGGACGCCATCAGCAAAAACGGCACGGGTTCGAACTCCGGAGTCGGCGAGTTTCTCATTCAATACCTGGATAATCGCCGCAACGCTTCCCTGGTTCGCTTGTTTGAGGATATTGTTTGCTTCGTCGCTCATCTCTGAATCCGGTTGGTAGCTTCAAACAAACCCCGATTTCTGAATTCAATCTCCGCTTCAGAATATTCCAGCATACTGCATAGCTGAGAGATTAACTACCTTCCTTGGGAAAGGTTGCTTTTGGCTGGTGACCTGGAGTGTCAGGATAGAGAGAACCGTCTTTTCTCCAGTGGCAATATCGTTAATACTACATTGTATGCCAAAGTTGGGATCAAATTCAAGTTTGCAGGTGGTGGCAATCGTTGAAGCGGCGCACCTGCCAGAGGTCGGTATTGAATCGGTTCTGGTCTGTGCGGTGCCAGCGCGATCGATCAATCCAGAATTCAAACAGGGCGGTGTTTTGTGCGCGTAAACGCCAGGAGCGATCGCACCCTAACAACTCTGCAACCAGGTGCTGCAAGATCCAGCTATGGGTGACAATCCAGATGTGATCCCCATTTTGATGCTGGCTCATTAACCGCTGAATAAACTGGCTGGCTCGCTCTCTGGCATCCTCTAAGGTTTCGGCATTGGGAATTGGAATCCAGTCAGGAGAAGCTTCCAGCTTTTGGCATAGTGCCGGATAGCGCTCCACTGCCTCTGCCCAGGTCAATCCCTGAAAAATGCCATTCTGAAACTCTTTGAGTTCCTCGGCATAGCTGACCGGAATGGTACAGGATTCATTTTCAGGCAAATCAACTGGGGTAGCAGCTCCATCAATGAGATCACTAACGGCGGCAGGAAGGGGGGCTGCCAGAAAATAATCCAACAGAATTTGAGTTGTTTCAGCGGCTCGTTTGAGTGGACTGCTGTACACATGGGAGGGAAACCAACCTTCCGCCAGAAGGCTGCGGGCGAGCTTTTCCGTTTGTTGCTTGCCGATTTCTGACAGGGCAAACTCTCCGTGTCCCTGCATTCGCTTCTCCACATTCCCAGTAGACTGGGCATGGCGAATAAACAGTAGCTTCATGACTCGATGCATAACAATCCCCTGGGGGTAATGAATCTAGACTATATAGCAGGGGACAGGAGGGATCACCCAATGCATCACGTTTCAATTCGCACAGCCAATATTCATCGGGCGATCGCATTCTATGAGCAGCTTGGATTTGAGATGCGAGAGCGCTTTACCACGGGCTACACTCTGGCCTGCTGGATGGAAGGCTGGGGTGGACGAATTGAGCTCATTCAAATTCCACATCCCAAACCTGCCCCCGATGCCTTTGGGGATGAACACTATGTCGGCTATTACCATCTTTCCTTTGACCTCACCTCCGTAACCGAGGATCTACCCACCTGGCTAAAAGAGTTGGGCGATCGCTTCACCACTGCAAGCCAGGAGCAGCCTGACCAGATACAGCCCTTAAAGGTATTGCTGGAGCCAGAGCAGCAAATGATTGGCGATCGCGTCTACGAAGTTGCCTTCATTGCTGATGCAGATGGATTACCACTGGAAATGATCAGAGCAATGGGGCCGGCAAGAGGCAACGGCTAATCGGCAAAAGGGTGAGGGAGTGGTGGGGAGTGAGGGGTGAAAGAGTAGGGAAATTACACTGTCACGCTATGCCCCTGCTCCTGTCGCCTGTCGCCCGTCCCCTGCTGCCCGATCTTCTCCTAACAAACAACCAGCCACTCAGGGAGTCTCTTCTGTTTCCAGTTCTGGACTGGACGAGGGGCTGGGGGAAGTGACTTTGCTGCTGGGTGCTACCTTCTCCAGGACAATGAGGGTTTCGATGACTGCTTTCACAATTGGGGCGGCAACCGTTGAGCCGAAGGCATCCCCTCCCTGGGGTTCGTCAACGACGGCAACCACAACATAGCGGGGTGAGTTCAATGGAAAAATGCCGACGAAGCTAGTAATTTTAGCATTTTCGAGATAGCCACCATTGGGATTTGCCTTTTGAGCGGTTCCTGTTTTACCGCCAATTCGATAGCCCGGAATTTGGGCACTCTTGCCGGTACCATCGGTGACGACGGTTTCCATCATCGACAGAACCGCCTGCGTGTTGGCTCTAGAAAAGATGGTGCGAGGGGCAGGGAGGTTGGGTTGCCAGTAAAGTTGCCCGTCGGCGTCAAACAATCCCCGGATCACATGGGGGGTAACGATTTTGCCACCATTGGCCAGGGCGGAATGTAACTGAGCCAGTTGGATAGGCGTGAGTGAGAATCCCTGACCAAAGGCCGCAGTTGCCCGCTCTACGGAGGAGTTGATAAAAGTGTCTCTGTCTTTAAACTGTCCGGGTGATTCGGAAGGTAGGTCAATCCCCGTGAGTTCACCCATACCCAGGCGTTTTAACCAGCGATAGTAAGCGGCAGGCTTAATTTGCTGGACGATATGCACCATCCCGACATTGCTGGAGAATTTGATAATGTCGGTGACGCTGATGCTGCCTCTGCCGCCAGAGGTAGAAAAGTCATAGTTTTGGATCGGCCAGCCAGCAATGATAATTTGTCCTTCGTCATAAAACATGCTGTTGGATTTGATTGCGCCATCTTCCAGGGCGATCGCCACATTAATGGGCTTAAAGGTTGATCCGGGTTCATAGAGGTCGGTAATGGCCCAATTTTTGAATCGCTCTACCGGGTACTTGTAGTACAGGTTGGGATCGTAGGACGGCGCTGTAACCAGAGACAGGAGGGAACCATCCCGCGCATCCATGACAATCACAGCACCGCGCTTGGCATTAAACTGCTTGATTTGTTGTCGGAGAGCGTTTAAGCCAGCTCGTTGCAACCGATTGTCGATAGTTAGCTGTAATTGCAGCGCATCCATGTTTAAGAAACCGGATGGAACATCATCCGGTAAGAAGGAACCATCTCCGGCTCGACGCAGCCTCACATCTTTGGCTCTTCGTTCCAGTAAATTCTGCTGGCTCAGTTCGATTCCAGCCTGTCCTTTCTGGTCATCGTTGACATAGCCAACGACATCCGCTGTCAGGTCTTGCTGAGGATAAAAGCGCTGCTGGTGCTGAATCAGTTCCAGCCCATCAATGCGGAGGCTGGTGATGCGATCGCCAATATTTTCAGACAAAGAGTTTTGAATGCGAATACCACTTTCTCCTTCACCAAACTTTTTGATCAACGTGTCAACCGGCCAATTGAGGATGGGTGCCAGTTTAGCCGCAATTTCTTCTTTCGATTTCTTAAACAGTTTGGGATGGGCAAAGAGAGTATAGACGGGGCGATCTAGAGCCAGGACGACACCAGTGCGGTCAATAATTTGTCTGCGAGGAACAAATGGGCGTAGATAGACCATTTGCTGGTCCCGCGCCTTTTGTTGAAGTTCAGGAGCCTGCACCACCTGAAGCCGAAATAGATTTAGAACCAGCCCCCCTGCGCTTGCGACTAAAGCTCCCCAAACGAGCATAAGCCTAAGGGGAGAGGGGGCTGCTTTGGAAATGGATAATGCCCGCCGGACTCGATCGCCTGCAACCGAAAGCCGACGACTGCGATGAGAGTGAAGGGGGCGAGAGCGACTACCCATAGCTAGACGGAGAGAACTAGCAGTAATGAACCAAATACAGCACCATGAATAAACAGCACCATGAATGAAAGTGAGCCAGAAGTGAAAATAAAAGATATCAACTGCTGGTTAGCTGGAATCAGTAGCCCAATGGCTTACTTGACTGAGGCTCTGCCTCTGGGACGGGTGGCTTGACAGGCTGCGCACGACGCCTGGGAGCAGGTTGCAAAAAGATGGTGCTGGCAGAAGTCTTGTTAATCAACCCTGCACCAGGGCGTTCTGCCTGTCTGGCAATGTAATTTCGCATATTTTCACGGGCGGCGATCATTTCCCGTTCTTGCCGCTGCAACCCTTTCAGCTTGTGATAGTCGCGGCTCCAGAGGTGCTGGGTATAAACCGTACTGCTGTAAGCAATCAACATTGCGATCGCCAGCAGAAATACCACAATGACAGAGCTACGGTGTAAGCCAATCAGCCACCGCAACCACAGCGGCATTGGTCGTGATACGGGTAAACGCCGTACAGGAGACCCTGGATAGCTGGTAGGAAAGAGAAGCGGTGCCGTTCGAGTTGATATCGACCGGGGAACTGGCCGGATGCTGCGATCGGACCTCGGTTGCCCTGGTACCGAGTAAAGCGGAGAACGGCGCGAAGGAGTTCGCCGGGAACGAGTTTGGGGTCTGTATGCGTTGGACATTAGCTCTTCATCAACTCCTCTCGCTGCCTTCTCCAATGAAGCTCCCAGAGGCCTCATTGCCAAATCAATCTACTCTCAAGATACCTGGATTATCGACAAATGAACGATTTGAACCAGTTCAGTGTTCTTTTGTCGTCCATCTGGCTATTCTGGCTCTTCTGAGAGTTTGGCGATAGGCGGCGCTTATTCTCAAACAAAACCAAATATTCCAGAGATTCCGCTTCAAATGCAAGAGTGGCGTAAGCTACCCTTGCGCTGGCAAGCTGGGAGGATCGTCCAGCTTCCAGTTAAAGAATTTGGGTTGGAATAATCCAGTGCAACGATATCAGGGTTTGCCAGAAATATCCACATCGTAAACAAAAATTACAAGTTGAGTGCTTTGCCCCTGCCATTGGCTGTTAGGATCCAGGCTGGGAGTTTAAGCTTTTGTTGGGAAGGATTTCAATATGGCTGAGGAATTTGAAAAGAAAGACCAACAGCATCCCCTCTGGAGTAGCGATCGCCAGATTGTCAACACCCTGTTGGCAGGAGAACCCACCGACTATAACTTGGCAGAACTGGCCCGCCTGCGGATTCGCTATCACGGTTTTCCGGGGGCCAGAGATATCCAGGCAGACCTGGAAAAAATTCTCAACCGATGGAATCTAACTGAGGAGACGCTACACGAAAGAACTCGCCAGATCCATGCCACAAGCCAGGTTTATAAGGGGCGTGGAACACAGCGAGAGGATTGGAGTTAGAGGAGGAGGGAGCTACAGAGGTTTTCAGTTGAATTAGCTACATTCTTTAAGACCAGGGGTTAGGGGCCAGGAACTAAAGAGTGGCTTATGCATTTGAAACTATAGCTATTGCATTTGAAACTATAGCTATAGCCACTAGGCTTAGGACGGGGTGCAGGGGTGGAACCCCTGGCTGGGGGCTTCGCCCCCACACCCCATTAAACCCAGTGTCCTAAGCAACCTGGCGACAGCCATAGTACTCTGTCAAATCAAATTTGACGGGTAGCGAATACCCAGGGAGTTGATGGAGGTTGAATTTTGAGGGTCTGCGACCCGTCAAAATTTTCCTGACGGAACACTAGCTGTAATTGCTACTGGGGATTAGCAGGAATTGCCTCAGGTTCAAATACAGAGGCTTTAGGCTTCCTGGTTGTTTTTTTTGAAGGAGTGGGTAAGGTTGAATCAGGATCGGTAGCGATCGGGGCCATCGGTGCTAAAAATTGGGCGTAGTGAGCCTGCTGATGCAACTGCTGAGTTGAGGACACCAATTGGCTTAGCCCGTTCACCAGCCGCCTCAAATTTTCTCGAAACAAAGGGTCTCCAGTTAGCTCGTCCAGATCGGATGTAATTTTTTGGGCATTCAGAAAGGTCGCTCTAGCAGAATCAAGGGTCTGTTGCAGGGCCAAAATGTTAGCGGGACTATTGAGGGCCTTAGAAACATCCCGCAGGCTGGCAGAAGCCTCCGCCGTGTTTGCTGCTAAAATCTCCAGATTTTGCAACAGTTGCCCTTGCTGAATCCGACTCACAATCGGGTCTAGGTTGGCGGTGGTTATGCGTAACTGAGCCGTAATCTGATTGATATTGTCCAGTGTACTGACCAGAGATGCCCGGTTGTTTGCCAGCAGGGTATTAATTTCGTCGGCTGTAAGGCCCAATTTACCTGCGGTTTCAGAAACAGACCGGGCCGCACCGGAAAAGGTGGAAATTTCTTGCTTGGCGATTCTGGCAGTGGCACCGAACTCGCGGCTCAGTTTAGCCACTTCTAATGCAGCCTCAGCAGTGTTTTTGGCAACCGCATTGACATTCTCAAAGAATTTTGGATCGCTATACACGTCAGCAAAACGAGTAGAAGCCCGGATCAATTCATCCACGCTGACCCCTACCTGGCCAGGTAAGCGATCTTCGTGGCACACAATCAGGTTGCTGTCACATTTGGGGTCAAGAGGTTTGGCAACGGCGGTGGTTGCGAGGGGCTTTGTGGGATTGATTTGAATGAACGTACTGCCTAGAAGGCCCGACTGGCTGGCTTCTACAACGACATTTCTGGGAATCACTAGATCGGCTGGAGCAATTTCCGCTTCAACCTCAACCCCATTGGGACCTGGTCGGGTTTGCGTAATTTTGCCAACATTGAGGCCCCGGTATCGAACGGGAGCCCCGACTTCTAAGCCTGCGATGTTAGCAAATTCAATGATGACCTTGTAGCTACGTTGGCCCAGGGTCAGCCCCCGTAACCATAGGATGAGCCCGGCAAAAAGACCGAGCCCTACCAGAATCAGTAACCCTACGGAGCCCTCCCGAATTGTTCGCGATCGCATCATGTTCCTCACAGCTTCTGGTTGTCATCAAGTAAAATTGGCAGTGATTGGATTGTTAACTCCTCAGGATACTCCCACCAATTGCGCCCTAGCCAATCACTTGAATGGGTCCTTCAACCTTCCCACTAAAGAATTGCCGAATCAAGGGGTTATCTGTAGAGTCCACTGCGTCAACAGACCCCTCCCACTGCACCTTACCCTGATAGAGAAAGACAACCCGATCAGTTGTGCGACGGATAGTGCTTTCCTGGTGTGTGACCATGACATAGGTGCCACATCCGGCAGGGATTTGCTGGAGCTGGCGAATCAGGTCTTCAATCACCGTTGAGGCGATGGGGTCAAGGCCAGCGGTTGGTTCATCATAGAGCAGTATTTCAGGGGTGTCTTTAGGATTATCGGGGTTAGACATAATAGCACGGGCAAAGCTGACCCGCTTTCGCATGCCACCAGAAAGCTCTGCTGGGAAGCGATCGCTGATACCAGATAACCCCACCATTTCCAGTCGGTGCTCCACCAGTTCCCGAATTCGCTGCCGCGGCAATTTGGAGTGTTGGTAGAGTAAAAAACCGACATTCTCCTCCACTGTCAGGGAATCAAACAGGGCAGCTTGCTGGAATACCATCCCAATTCCTATCGGGTCTTCAGAGTCATCAATCAACCCCTGTCGCCGCTGCCCCTGCACATACACCTCTCCTGAGTCAGGAGCCAGTAACCCAGCAATGATTCGCAGAATAGTCGATTTACCCGTACCCGATGGACCAATAATGCCCAGCGCTTCTCCCCGATAAATGGTCAGGTCAACATTGTCCAGCACAACATTGCTGCCAAAGGCTTTGGAGATTCCCTTAAGTTCAATCAACGGTTCAGCCATTAGCAAGGGGGACAGCGTAACCCTATCAGTTTAAATCTTGGGAAAAGTTTCAGTTTGGGATAACCTCGGCGATGCGGGCTTGTCCAGGTCCTACACAGGAATCGAAAATGGGTGCAAATGGTAGTAGCAATTGCGCTGGCATCATCCCTTTTAGGAGTAAACGATGCATAAACCTATACCTTATCAAAGTCCGTAGGCCTGGCTTCCATAAGTCTTGGGGAGATATGAGGCAGTATACTGACCCTATCTTTGGGCTAAGCAATCACCAGAATGGGTAATGTAGTGCAAGGTTTTGAAAGGAGTGAGATAAAATCTTCTGGGTTTTACTCGTTTATGAAAGACATCAGGCCCCTACCCTATTCGCTTTAACTTACTCTTATCACTTAATTGATTCAATAAAGCTGCTTCATTCTCAGAACGGTCGGTAAAATCTTTAGGAATTCTAGCCTGGAGTTCCTGAATCTCCAAAACACGGGTGCTATGGTTAATCAGGGCAGTATTCTCATTGAACTCTATGGCATCCAAACGTAGCGGTTTAGATTAAGTACGGGCAAACCTTTTCCCCAATCCCTGTTTGTGCCAGCCATGACAATCGGTTTACTGAAACATGCGCTTCATGTAATTCGGCAAGAGTCGCTGTACCGCACTCCTAACCGGGTGAACCAGTGGTTCAAGTGGCTGTCTCCTGGATTACTGGTGAAGCGCTGGTTGTTGCTAAGTGCCAGTGGCGTGATGCTGACCTTTCTGGGGCTTGCCATCTGGATGAAGCGTACCCCGGTCTACTACATCACCCAATTCATTGGGGACGTTCTCCAAACCATTACCGATGTCATCCCCAGTCATGTCAGCGGCCCGCTGGCGATCGCAACCGGGCTGTTGCTGGTCTGGTGGGGGCAAACCCGCACCCTGGGTTCCATCACCGAAGTGTTGATGCCTGACCGGGACGAAGAACTGGTGGATTTGTTATTAACTCACCGCCGACTACACCGTGGACCGCGCATTGTCGTGATTGGAGGCGGAACAGGGCTTTCTAACCTGCTGCGGGGCCTCAAAGAATACAGTGCCAATATCACAGCGATCGTCACCGTTGCCGATGATGGCGGCTCTTCAGGGCGGCTGCGACGGGAAATCGGGGTGCTACCGCCGGGCGATATTCGTAACTGTCTGGCAGCCCTGGCGGATGAAGAACGGTTAGTGACTGAGCTATTTCAATACCGTTTCCGAGCGGGGGACGGGCTGGTTGGGCATAGTTTCGGCAATCTGTTTCTAACAGCCATGAGTGAGGTGACTGGGGATCTGGAGCAGGCGATCGCCGCCAGTTCCCAGGTGCTGGCAGTCCGCGGACAGGTATTGCCTGCCACTCTGACGGATGTTCGCCTCTGGGCAGAACTGGCTGATGGACGCAGGATTGAGGGCGAGTCCAGCATTACCGAAGCGAAAGGAAGGATTGTGCGCATCGGGTGTACTCCAGCCAATCCACCTGCGTTACCTAAGGCAGTCAAAGCGATTAAGGAGGCGGATTTCATCATCATTGGTCCTGGTAGCCTTTATACCAGCATTATTCCGAATCTGCTGGTGCCCGAAATTACCGAAGCGATCGCCCAGCGAGATGTCCCTCGCATCTACGTTTGCAACATCATGACCCAGGAGGGCGAAACCGAAGGATACAGCGTCGGGGATCATATCCGGGCGATTGATAAAGCCTGCGGCAAAAAGCTGTTTGAAGCGGTACTGGTGCAGAAAAAAGTGCCCTCCGCCAGAGCTCTCATCCGCTATGCTCAAGAAAACTCCAATCCCGTTCCCCTGGATCGGGATGTGTTGACCCGTTTGGGTCGCCGCGCCATTCTGGCAAATGTGATGCACGAAGATGAGCAAACTGGTTTAATTCGCCACGATCCAATCGCTCTGGCGCGGGTTTTGTTGCGCTGGTACAGTCGAGTAGAAGGGGTTGCAAAGTCAGGATGACAGAACTCCCTCCGTCTAAGACCTTTTTTCTTCCAGATGCGGAAGCTACCCAGCAGATGGGGGTACAGTTAGGGCGAGTGCTTTCAGCTGGAACCGTGATATTGCTGGAAGGCGATTTGGGAAGTGGTAAAACAACCTTGGTGCAGGGAATAGGACAGGGTTTAGGAGTTCCAGACCGGATTGATAGCCCTACATTTACACTGATTAGCGAGTATTTGGGTGGGCGGTTGCCGCTTTACCACCTGGATCTTTATCGACTGAATCCAGCGGAAGCGGCTGACCTTTACCCCGAAACCTACTGGGAAGGCGTTGAGAAAGAACCAGGAATTGTGGCGATCGAGTGGGCTGAGCGATTACCCTATCGCCCCCCCGCCTATTTGCATCTCCGGCTTACCTATGAGGCTGCCTCAGGACGGCAGGTGACATTAATGGCAGTAGGTGAATCTGGTTTAGCGGCAGTGGTGGAGGCGATATGGGTAAGGGGGTAGAGGGCGATGGGTGCTCTTCACCCCTACCGGGTTACTGGGAGTGGTCATAAACATTGACCCGACCGTGACCTAGAGGGATGCCTGGACTGTTTTGCCCTTGTGGAAAAGCGGTCACGCCAAACAGGTAAATCCCACTACTATCAGGATTTGCGTCCGTTTGCAGTTCTACCGTCACGGTTTGTCCTGGAGAAATCGGTGGAGCGAAAACAACCATGACTTCGTTGGAGTCTGTGGGCATAGTTCCCCCAACATTTGCCAGAGACACAGCCGGTCCCCCTGCCAGGCTATCACCCAGAAAAGCACTACTTCTGTTCACATCAAAATTGACCTGGTTAGCGTTGGGATCTTGAGTGATTCTCAGGGCGTGCAAATTGGCCCCAGCGTCTTCAGGTACCTTGACGGTGAATTGATAGGTCGATGGCTGATGCGTTGCTGGCAATGTAGAAACAGTTCGCACCAAGCGGGGAGCATGATCAAAGTAAAAACGACCGTCCTGGAGTTGACCTGCGGTTGCAGAGAGGGCTAAGAGGGAGCCTGGAAGCAGAAGACCCAGAGTCAGGGCAACTTTACTAACAAACGGGTGACGGGTTAAGTGGGATGGGAAATGAATCGTTTTCTTAAACATGGTTTCACTCCACTGAATTAAAACGAAAAGCACGGGGAGTTGTTACCGGGTCGAGTGCGATTTTGAAGTTTGAAGGTTGACAACTAGCAGCCTCGCGATCGCGCTGATTCCAGCGCAAACTCCCAAACCTGAGTCCATCAAAGCAGTCAGTAGTCAGAAATTAGAAAGACTACTCATTGGGTCGATTATGCCTGTATTTTAGAATACAAATTGAATTGGGTTTGAAAGGAAGGAAAACTTTAACAGGCGAGGGGTGGATGAGTGTCTCCCTCACTCCATCCCCCACTCTCCCACTCATCCACCCCCATACCACTCTTCCAGCCGCTGGGTTAAGGCCTGTTGGATTTGTCCAGCCACTTCGGTTTCAGAACCGCTGGCATTGATGCGGGTAATGCGATGGGGATGGGCATGGGCCAGTTCGGTGAAGCCCTGCTGGACTCGCTGGTGAAAGGCGAGGTCTGCCTGTTCGATGCGATCGCGGGTTCCTCGCTGCCGGGTTCTGGCCAATCCAATTTCAACATCCAGGTCGAGCCAGAGCGTCAAATCACTGACTAACCCACCCGTTGCAATCTGATTCAGTTGGTCAATCAGCGTCAGGTCCAGTCCCCGGCCATAGCCCTGGTAGGCAATAGTCGAGTCGATGTAGCGATCGCACAAAATAAGAGAGCCCTTTGCCAGATGCGGACGCAGAAATCCCTCCACGTGTTGAGCCCGGTCTGCCGCATAGAGCAATAACTCGGTCCGGTCTTGAATGGGTTCCTGGGTGGGTTGTTCCAGCAGAATCTGACGGACAGCCGCACCCAACTCAGTACCGCCAGGCTCCCGTGTGGTAACGACCTCCTGAAGATACCCCTTCGATTGCAACAGGGCCAGCCAGCCGCTTTCTACCAGCCACTGTTGCGATCGCTGGAGTTGAGTTGTCTTTCCACACCCCTCCACTCCTTCAAACACGATAAATTTGCCCAGCTTTTCATTCATCCCCTCTCCCATTTGAAAAACTTCCCTGATTGGAGATTTCTTCGGTTTATGCAATACATATTGACAACTGTTGATACTCTAGACTGCATATAACCATGCCATGCTTAAAGAAAAGCTATGATGGCTAGAGACTTAACGTCATGCGCTAGGGGTTAATCATGGCTCGTTACACTTGTTTAGTCACTGTTGAAGCTTCAGAAAGCGGCATCAAGCAGCCGCTGGGTCAAACGCTGGAATCCTGCAATTTTGACATCATTTATGAAAAGGGAGATTATCTGGTTGCCCGCGAAGTTCCCGGTGGCGTTGCTTACCCAAAACTAGTAACGATTGAAGTTTTAATTGACGAAACGCCTCAAGAAGAGCGGGGCGTTCGTATGAATTTTGTCATGAAGAACGAGGAACTGCCGCTTCATAGCAACAATCACTGTCGCCAGATGTTTGATCGGGTCAATCAGGCGATCGCCGCGAATAACCAGTGGCAACTGATTGAAGCTGTAGCAAGCTAATTTCTAATCCTCCGGATCGCCCACCATGTTTGGGCTAATCAGTGTGATATCAAATTCATCAGGGGGGACTGTTAGAATCGCATCCCGTTTCAACAGGTAATAAATTGCGCGGACTTGAGGACCAAAGACAATTTCATCCTCATTTTGAAGATCGTGGGCTTGAAGTTTACGTCCATTGATCAGCAACCCGTTAGCGCTGGGCTTTCCCTTCAAATTGCCATCTACAATCCGGTAATAATAGGTTCCGTCTTCATTGAGCAACTGCACCAGCGTGGCATGACGCCGGGAAACAAACTGCGAAACCAGCCGAATGTCGCACTTAGGATCGCGGCCAATGGAATAAACAGAACGATCCAGGACAAATTCTCGGCGTCCCTTGTCATCTTCGATAATAAGCAGATGATTCTGATGTGGTTCTGAGGGCATTGAATGATGAGATGGCACAGTTGAATTCAAGGAATCAATCCTGATAGCGTAGAGAACAGGGGAAACTACTGTTTCCCAATCCCATGGGACGAATAGAGAACGGAGCTTCTTAAAGTATTATTAGGCTCAATCAATCGATTCTACACCTTACTTCTGGCGATTGTGCATCAGCATAATCCTTGCTGCTCTATGCTCACGGATATGAAACTATCGGTAATTACGGTGATTTGTCACCTTTCAGGCGGAATCCTCTCTCCCGCCGGAAGTTTAGAAATTTGAACAGTGATTGTCCACGCTTACCCACTAAATTGAATTGTCGTGGTGGTTTACTCAGAGGAATTTCCAAAGAATCTAACGAATCAGTGAGATGGGACTTATCGGCTGTTCGGGGATTTATCAGCGTCACATCGTCAAATACACTATCGGGAGGTTCGGTTGGTGCAGGGTCGCGGCTAAGGCAATAGTAAGTGAATTTGACGTGGGGACCAAAAACGACCTCATCTTCGTTTTGCAGGTCGTGGGATTGGATTCTTTTGTCATTCACCAACAGCCCGTTGGCGCTGCGCTGTCCATCCAAATCGCCATCAACAATGCGATAAGAGCAGTTACCTTCTGCATTGGAAACCTGAACCAGGGTGGCGTGACGACGGGAGACGAATAGAGACGCCAACCGAATGTCGCAATCAATATCACGGCCAATCGAATACACTGGCTTATCAAGGACAAGCTGACGATTCCCTTTGTCGTCTTCAATGATGAGCAGGTGTTTTTGGATTGGTTCCAGGGACATTGGACACTGAACCATACAATTTGAACCAAAATGGATGGGGTCAACACTCTTCTTTTGACTCACATCATGCCGATGTATCTTTCGCTTCCGTGAATTGGAATGATTCGAAAGTCAGGTAAAGCAACAGGGAATTAGTCACAACGCTAATCGAACTACACGCCATCATAGCGCCTGCTGCTGCAGGACTCAACAGAACACCAAAGGTGGGCAGTAATCCTCCCGCAGCCAGGGGGATCCCCAGAATGTTATAGGCAAATGCCCAAAATAGATTCTGGCGGATTTTGTTGAAGGTTGCTCGTCCGAGCCGAATGGCTTCGATGACATCGCTCAGGCGATCGCGCATCAAAATAATTCCAGCGGTTTCTATGGCTACGTCGGTTCCAGAGTGTAAGGCGATTCCCACATTGGCCTGAGCCAGAGCTGGTGCATCGTTGATACCATCCCCCACCATAGCAACATGGTAACCCTGTGCTTGAAGCTGGGCGATAGTTTTCACCTTGCCGTCTGGCGGTACCTCTGCCAGAATCTGGTCGAGGGGTAAGTCGAGGGGTTGGGCGATCGCCTGTGCCGCTGCCTGGCAATCGCCAGTTAACAGCATAACTTTGAGTCCCATTTGCTGTAAGGCACGGATGGTACTAACTGCATCCGGTCTTAAATTGTCTGCTACGGCAATCAGTCCGACGAGCCTTCCAGCCGCGGCTCCGTAGATCACGGTCTGTCCGCTACTGGCGAGGTTTTGCGCCTGTACCTTTGCCTCTTCCGTTACCTCAATCCCGTTTCGCAACAGCCAGGTAGCAGTTCCTAGCACCACTTGCAATCCCGGTTCAGCCCCTTGCGGCTCGCCAACCAGAACCGTCGCTGCGACTCCCAACCCTGGTTCAGTCACAAAGTCCTGCGCTGGCAGAAGAGGCAATCCCTTCTGTTCAGCTGCCTGTCGAATGGCGATTGCGAGTGGATGGCGGGTGCCCACCTCAACACTGGCAGCAAGTTGGAGGAGGGAAGGAGAGGGAGCAGGGGCCAGAGGTTGGGGATGAGGGAAGTTTTGAGTTGTGAGTTGTGAGTGAATCTCTGCTTCCTGGTCTCTAGCTCCCAGCCCCCAACCCCCCGTGCCTGTCTCCTGACTCCCCCCTGCGTGGAGAACAATGCAGTCGGTCACGGTGGGTTGACCGGTTGTCAAAGTGCCAGTTTTGTCCAGAATCACCGTGTCCAAATGGTGAACTTGCTCCAGGATGTCTCCACCACGAATGAGTAATCCCCGTTCTGCACCGATGCCGGTTCCCACCAGAATTGCGGTTGGAGTTGCCAGACCAAGGGCACAGGGACAGGCAATTACGAGGACGGCGATCGCCAGTTTGAGACTGAGCAGGAGTGGCGAAGCGGTAGGCAGGGAGGCGTTGGTCAAGAGATGATGGGCCATCGAGTGCCCATGCTCCATCAGTTCTGTAGACAGGGTGGGAAGGTGTCCTTGACCACCGTCCAAATTGTTGAACCAGAGGTGGGTGCCGATGAAATACCAGAAGAGAAAGGTGAGGGAAGCGATGGCTATGACTCCATAGGTAAAGTAACCAGCCACAGTATCAGCCAGAGCTTGAATCGGTGCTTTACGAGTCTGTGCTGCTTCTACGAGAGTAATCATTTGGGCTAGAGTGGTGTCTCTCCCCGTGCGGCTTGCTTGCAGGGCGATCGCCCCAGACTGGTTGAGAGTACCTGCTGCCACCCAGTCTCCTGGCTGCTTTAAGACGGGCATCGGTTCTCCGGTCAGCATGGATTCATCGACTGTGGTTTGCCCAGCCACAATTTTTCCGTCAACGGGAATTTTGTCCCCTGGCAGTACCTGTAACCACTCTCCAATGCGAACATGCTCTGCCGGGATTTCGACGCAGGAGTGGGAGGTGAACGCTGGGGAATAGTCAGAAAGGGCGATGTCTTCCCACTCTCCGATCTCTGCTCTTCGTATCACCCTTGCCACTCTGGGCTGTAGAGCTAACAATGTATGGAATGCAGATGCAGCACGAGTTCTGGCTTTTTGTTCTAAAGTCCGCCCCAACAGGATGAAGCCCACCAGCATGACAGGCTCATCAAAGAAACATTCCCAGCCCAACTGGGGAAATAGTAGGGCAACCAGACTGGTGAGGTAAGCGGTTAAGGTTCCCAGGCTAACCAGGGTATTCATGTTGGGGGCGTTATGGCGCAGCCCGCGCCAGCCATCTACCAGCATGGAGCGCCCTGGTCCAAGCAGGGCGGCGGTTGCCAACCCACAGTGAAACCAGATGTTGCTTAAACCGGGAATGGTGAAACCACCCAGTTGTCCCAAATGGCCCAGAAAAGAAAGTACCAGCAGGAGGGTTGCGATCGCCAACTGCCCCAATTGTTGTTGCGACTCTAACCGCCGTCGCTCTTCCAGAGCCTTTAACTCCGGTGTATCTACCGCGGTACCTGAATAGGGAGAGCGGGGCTGAGCTGGAAATCCTGCATTGGTTAGTTTTTCGGCTAGTATCTCTGGGCTAATAACTCCCGGTTCATACTCTACGACTGCCACTTCTGTGACCAGATTCACGCAGGCTGAAATCACCCCCGATTGTTGAGTCAGCTGGTTTTCCACCGCTTTAACACAACCAGCACATTTCATCCCGCTGACGTCGAGGGTAATGGTTTCGATCTTCGAAGAAGGAGTTGTCGTTGCTGAAGTGAATTGCATGGAGCCTGAAAAACAATTAGTCTCGCTGGTTCTGTGGGCATCATTTTTATTCAGTCATCATCGGTCAGGAGTCATTCTCCCGCCGCTGTTTCTGATACCGGGATGTTCCTTTGATCTGCCCACTCCAGTAAGCATAAAGCAGGTAGAGACATGCCCCTGCCTGGAGTGGTAGTATCACCCAGGCACTGAGTGAAAAATGGCTATCCAGGCTGGAGTAGGTACTGAAGTAGACTCCGCCTGCGATCGCCAGTAGCCCTATCAAAATCGGTTTTTTCTGTTTCACCATTGCCATTATTTCAGGGTGGCCTGGGAGTGGGATCAACCAGAGTTGCCCAGGATGATTAAGCTCAGGAGTGTACCACTGTTCCACAGGCTATGAAGCAGCATGGAGGAAAGCAGGTTCCGTGATCGCGAATAAACGAATCCCAGTACAATTCCCAGTGTAGTCAGTGGCAGCACCTCTGACAGGCTGAGATGGGCCACAGCAAAAATCACGGCACTGAGCGCGATCGCACCCCAAGTTGACATGTAGCGGGTCAGGGAAGGCAACAAAAAGCCACGAAACAGAGTTTCTTCAAAAATCGGAGCCGCCACCGAAGCTGTTAGAAAGAAAATCGCCAGGGCGGCGTTGTCTTTCACTTCCAGGGCGATCGGCAGAATCGGATTGCTCCCTCCCTGCCCCTTCCAGATGGCCTGATTAATCAGCGAAACCACAATCACCAGGGGTAGCGCTGCAAAATAACCCCCCCATCCCCACCAGAACCAGTTACCCCTCCAGTTCAACTGGAACCACCCCTCTGGTAAGGGAAAAAACTCTCTGATTGAGAGATAAAGCACCCCCAGTCCCCCAACTGTCAGCAGCAGGTAGTCCACCAGAACGTAAACCGCTTTTTCCCGCACACCCAGCGCCGATGGATTAAACCCAGCAATAGCCTGCATGATGTCTAACACAAACGGCAAGAGAATCTGCCCCATCAAGAAAAAGCCAAAAATCAGCACCTGCCAGACTATTTCCCCATCCCAGGGAACTGACCACGATGCCATTCCATCGGCAGCAAGGAGTGATTGCTTCCGCTTTACCAGCCACTGCCCCAACAGAAACAGTAAAATACCCACCCCAATCAGGCAACCTAGAACGGGAATTCCACCCACGATCGCCAGGTTGCGGTAGGCGCGTTCTGCCGCCTGCTGTTCTTCTGCTTGCAATTGGAGCAAAGCATCCTGGCGCTGTTGTAACTGGTAAAGCTGAGTCAGCGATCGATAGCGAAACCAGCCATCCAGATTTTTTTTCAGCAAAGACTCGGCATCAGGCATTAACTGGGGGGGCGTACTCCACAAACCGACCAGAGTTCCCGCCGTCTTGCTGAGAGATTCCAAACTTGCCTCAGAGCCAGCTCGTTGAATTGCCTCAGCCCAGATTCTTTGAGCGTTATCGATCTGGCCTTTGGCAACCTGCAAAATCCCCATTCTCAAATCCAGCTCCAGGGCAAGCTGCTTTTGCCTGGAAGCGCTTAGCTTTAGCGTGTCCAGTTCGGCTGGAGAAGCATCAAGTAAAGATTGTGTGCGCTCTAGGCTTTTCTGGACAGACTTGCGGAAGGTTTGGTACTCCTCCGTGGCGATTTTAATAGGTTCTGTCCCTAACAAAGTCTGCCGGGCAGAATTGAGATTCACATCATCGCCCCGGTATTCCGATGCCTGAAGCACCAGATTCGTTTGATAAAGCTCCAATCGACTCTGGAATTGAGGCTGACTCCAGCTTTGCCATAAGCGTAAGCCAACGGAAAACGCCACACACACCGTCAGCACAATCAAAACCAACCGCTTGAATGTCATAACCCCTTCCCAAGTGACCAAAACACGCCAGTTCGCCTTCGCAATTTTGCGTAAACTGTCTGAGAGGATTATGACACTGTAATTGCTTCCACCCGTCATTCTGCAAGAGGATTGTCCTTAACAGGAGTCAGAAGTTAAAACCAGAAGGGGTCGGGGAATAGAAAGAAGAAAGGAAGAAAGAAGCCAGAAGTCAGGAGTGAGAACAGGGGTGATAGGGTAGTAGGGGTGATAGGGGGATAGGGTAATGGCCCTTTCCATCTATTACTCCATTCCTCCCCCCATTACTCCTCTCTATCTCTTTTCTCTTGAACTCCAAACTCATATAAGTGAGGAGAGAGGTGTGAGCGGTGAGGGGACAGAACTCCAAACTCCAAACTCCTCTAATCCCTAACCCCTAATCCCTATATCCCTTCTCCTATGCCAACCCAATTCTCAACAACCCGCGTTATTCTCGTTCGTCATGGCGAAAGCAGTTTCAACCTTGAGCGCCGAGTTCAGGGTCACTGGGATAAATCCACACTGACTGAAAAAGGAAAGGAATCAGCTCGCCAAGTTGGGGATGCTCTCAGGGAGATAAAATTTGATGCGGTTTACACCAGTCCGCTCAGTCGGGCAAAGGACACTGCTGAGATTATTCTTTCAAAGCTAAGCACCCCCCCTGCAATCCCTCTACAGATTACGGATAACCTGAAGGAAATTAATCTGGTGCTGTGGGAAGGGATGCTGTTTACAGAGGTGGCGGAGAAGTACCCGGAGGAATATCGTAACTGGCAGCAAGCCCCCGAAAAGTTGCGGATGGTGGTTACTGATTCGGACGGGCGATCGACCGATTTCTACCCCGTTCTGGCTCTCTACAATCAGGCCAGGGATTTTTGGAAGGATTTGTTGCCACGCCATGGGGGACAAACGATTCTGATTGTTGCCCATAGTGGAATCAACCGGGCTCTGGTAAGTACGGCTGTGGGATTGTCCCCGGAGCGCTATCAATCCGTTCACCAGTCCAACTGTGGCATCAGCGTTCTGAATTTTTCGGGTGGGTGGGGTGATCCCGTTCAGCTAGAGTCGCTCAATCTCACCGCTCATTTAGGAGAACCCCTGCCCAAACCGAAGCAGGGAAGAAAGGGACCACGCCTTCTGCTAGTGCGCCACGGAGAAACTGACTGGAATCGGCAGAAACGCTTTCAGGGGCAGATTGATGTGCCATTGAACGATACAGGTCGTGTGCAGTCCCAACAGGCGGCAGAGTTTTTGAAATCCGTTCCAATTCAGGCCGCCGTTACCAGCCCCATGCTGCGCCCTAAGGAGACTGCTGAAGTCATTTTGCAATATCATCCTGATGTCCAGTTAGAACTGGAGGATAACCTGAGGGAGATCAGCCACGGGCTGTGGGAAGGTAAGCTGGAGACTGAGATTGAAGCTTCCTATCCAGGCATGCTTCAGCAGTGGCAAAATTCACCGGAAACTGTGCAAATGCCAGAGGGTGAAAATTTGCAACAGGTTTGGGAACGGGCGATCGCTGCCTGGGATAGCATCGTACAGGCTGCTTACCAGCGCGAACCTGGAATCACCTTGGTCGTTGCCCACGACGCCATTAATAAGGCTATCCTCTGCTACGTTTTAGGGTTGGGGCCAGATCATTTCTGGAACTTTAAGCAGGGCAATGGGGCCGTTAGCGTGATTGACTATTCCCAGAGAAGTGAAAAACCAGTCCTGACTGCCATGAACATCACGACTCATTTGGGTGGGGTGCTGGATAAAACAGCCGCTGGAGCACTTTAGAGTTTTAAGTTTTAAGTTGCCCCCCTTTACCCTTCACCTTTCCATCTCTTTACCCCTGTCCCCTGCTCTCCTGCTCCTTCCACCCACACTATCTTTCCCCTTACTTACTCTGGCTCCTGGCTCTTTCCCTTCTCCTCAAAACATGGATGCTGTTGAACTCTTAAAACAGGTGCGGGTTATCGATCCAGTTGCGGGGACGGATCGAGTTGCAGACGTTTTAATTGAAGGCGGCATCATTCGGGAGGTGAGTGATAACATCACTGAGCTGCCCAGTGAAACCATCATTCACAACTGCCAGGGGCTCATCCTGGGTCCTGGGTTAGTTGACCTCTATAGCCATTCGGGAGAACCTGGTTTTGAAGAGCGAGAAACTCTGGAGTCCTTGATGCAAGCGGCAGCGGCAGGCGGTTTTACCCAGGTTGTCATTCTGCCTGATACTGTCCCTGCCATCGATAATCCAGCGACTGTGGCGTGGTTGAGAGAAAAGGCCAGGAACTGGAGGGAATGGCAAGCCAGGAGAGATGTAGGAAGTTGCCCCTCAGTTCTCTACTACCCCCATCTCCACTGTTGGGCTGCCCTTACAATTGACACTCAGGGGCAGCAAATGAGCGAACTGGCAGAACTGGCAATGGCCGAGATTGCTGGTTTTGCGGATGGAAAACCGTTGAGCCAGCTGGCAATGGTGCGCCGTTTGCTGGAGTACTTAAAACCCATTGGCAAACCAATCGCCCTCTGGGCATGGGATGTTGGGTTGGCGGGCAATGGTGTGATGCGAGAGGGGCGAGAATCGATGCAGTTTGGGTTGCCAGGGGTGCCTGCGATCGCCGAAACCGCTTCCCTCTCTGCCCTACTGGAATGTGTTGAAACCATTGGTACTCCCGTTCACCTGATGCGAATTTCCACAGCCCGCGGAGTGGAACTGGTTCGAGCGGCAAAGGCTCGTGGGGTACCCGTGACTGCCAGCACTTCCTGGATGCACCTGTTACTTAATAGTGAAGCTGTTGGCAGCTATGATCCTAATCTGCGGTTAAACCCTCCGTTGGGAAATCTGGAAGACCAGATGGCTCTCTTAAAAGGGTTAAAGGAGGGGGTACTGGATGTGATCGCCATTGACCACACCCCTTACACTTACGAAGAAAAAACGGTTGCCTTTGCCGAAGCGCCTCCCGGTGCAATTGGGCTGGAGCTGGCTCTGCCGTTACTCTGGCAGGCACTGGTCGAAACGGGTCAATGGTCTGCACTGGAACTGTGGCGTTGCCTCAGCACCAACCCAGCCCGCTGTTTGCAGCAGAAACCGAGCGCGATCGTGCCTGACGCTGCTGCAGAACTGATTTTGTTCAATCCCAATCAGCCCTGGATAGTAGAACCGCATACACTTAAATCTCTCTCAAGTAACACACCCTGGCTGAGGCACGAATTATCAGGTCGGGTGATTTTGCGTCACGGGCAGGCAGTACGGGCATAGGCAAACTCGTAATCCACCATCCTGATGGAAAAGGGCAGATTTGACTACGCCAGGCTCTACTAGTTCGATGGATTAGGCTTAGTTTTAATCTGAGCGGCCATTGTTTCCAAAGTTTTTTTTTCGCGCTTGAGCTTTTCCTCTAGTTCCTGCACTTGCTCTCGGCGAGCTTCGAGTTCCAGGGCGCGGCGATCAAGTTCCTGACTTTGTAAGGTTAACGACTGCCGCCATTGTTCTGCGCGTTCAGTTTCCTGCTGCAAAAAGGCAGGCGTAATTCCTGTAACTAGAAATTTCTGAATAATGTCCAGAATCCAATCCTTGGCGTCTTTGATAGAAAGAACCTGGCGGGTATTTGAAAGATCTATCAGAACCAGCACTCCTTCATTGAAATTGCCAGCTTCTGTAGAAAGAACAATTTCTCCCTCTGTCATAACAGCCCAGGCATTTTCAGACTTCTGACGGGCAAGCAGAAGTAGCCCTGCCTTGCCCAGGAATCCTTTTTTTTGTACCTGTGCCAGATACAGCATCACCCTATCTCTCTAACCAACTGGTCATTGTAAAAATAACCATAATAGCCCTCTTGTTCTATCTTCAAGGGGAGCTTTACGGACTTGCCAATAACTTCACCAGCCATAATAATGTTCTTATTCTACCCCTACCCAACCAATCGCTTCCTAGCCTGCCCGGGTAAAGAGTAGAAAAAACTCTTTCGCTTCTAGAAAAATCTTTGAAGTATTGTTCCTGTCTGAAGGATAAGCGAAGGTTATCATCAAACTTACCGGAGGGCGGATTGGATTCCTTAGAAGAACGATAATTCTTCCCCTCCATTCGGTTCCGTTCAACCTGGACAACTGGCACTGCTTATCGGAGTTCTTGAGGCCTGACTAGAGTTTGTTAAGTCGGGTGCGCAGGATTTCTGCCTGCTTTTCCAATTCTGCCAGGGATGCGCGTGCTCCCTCAACAACGTCGGTCGGCGCTTTGTTAACAAAGTTCGGGTTGTTTAAGCGGCCATTGAGGGATTGAATCTCGGCCTCAATCTTCTTCAAATCTTTCTCAAGCTTGGTGCGGAGGGCATCAATGTCCACCACTCCAGCTAAGGGCATGAGGACCTGGACAGTGCCAACCACCCCTGCGAACATTTTGCTAGTTTCTGCGGGGGGAGTGGGGGTAATGGTTAACGTTGCAACTTTTGCCAGATTTTGAATATAGGTCTGCCCCTGGGTCAAAATCTGGCGTTCGCGATCGCTCTCGCTCTGAAGTATGATTTCCACCTTGACTCCAGGTTTCACTTCGGCCTCTGCTCGCAGATTACGGATGGTACGGATGGTGTTGATCAGTAGCTCAAACTGCTGTTCCAGTTCGGGATCGATGAGGGTGCGATCGGGTTCCGGGTAGGCTTGCAGCGCCAGGTATTCATCATCGTTAGCCTGGGTCAGAGTGTGCCAGATCTCTTCGGTAATGTGGGGCATAAAGGGATGGAGCAGTTTGAGGGTTCCTTCCAGGACGTACACCAGAATCTGTTGAACCGTACGCCGGGAGTCCGGGTCTTCTCCTTGGAGACGGGATTTGGCCAGTTCAATATACCAGTCACAAAAGTCGCCCCAGATAAATTCGTATAGGCCTTTCGCCGCTTCACCCAGGCCAAATTTATCAATGTAGTCACGGGTTTGTTGGGTCACCTGGTGAAACCGCGACAGGATCCAACGGTCTGCCAGTTGTAACGTATTTTGGGTTGTGAGTTTTGGGTTTTGTAGAGTTTGCTCCCACTCAGAACTTAGGGTTGCGAACTCGTAATCCTCTCCTAAATTCATTAAGACAAACCGAGAGGCATTCCACAGCTTGTTGGTGAAATTGCGGGAAGCTTCGACGGAAGCAGATTCATCTGTCTTGCGATTATATTCGAGCCGGATGTCCTGTCCCGCCCCAGCAACTTCCTTCACCAGGGTGTAGCGCAGGGCGTCGGTGCCGTACTTGTTAATCAACAACAGTGGGTCAATGCCGTTGTTGGCGGATTTGGACATCTTCTTATTGTTTTCATCCCGCACCAGTCCGTGGATGTAAACCGTCTTGAAGGGCATCTGTCCAGTAAAGTGACCAGCCATCATGGTCATGCGGGCAACCCAGAAGAAGATGATGTCAAAGCCGGTTACCAGGGTGGTGGTGGGGTAGTAGCGTTCCAGATCGACGGTCTGGTCAGGCCAGCCCAGCGTGGAGAAGGGCCACAACCCAGAGGAAAACCAGGTATCCAATACATCTGGATCTTGCTCTAGCTGCACATCGGCACCAAATTGGGCGATCGCCTTCTCCCGTGCTTCGGCTTCATTCCGGGCCACAACAAAGGGAGTCGAGTCGGTAATTTCGCCACCCGTTTTGCTGATGGCATACCAGGCCGGGATCTGGTGCCCCCACCAGAGTTGGCGTGAAATGCACCAGTCTCGCAGGCTGACGAGCCAGTCCCGATAGACCTTCATCCAGCGTTCGGGAACAAAGATGGGAGAATTTTCCTGGTCAAGAAAGTGGAGTGCTCGCGTAGCGAGGGGATCAACTTTCACGAACCATTGGGTTGAGAGGAGGGGTTCAACCGGAACTTTGCCGCGATCGCTATAGGGAACAGTGTGTTTGTAATCCTCTACTTTGACTAAAAAGCCTTCTTCCTTCAGCTTTGCTACCACATTCTTACGGGCCACAAATCGGTCTTGCCCCTGGAAGGGACCTGCATTCTCGTTGAGAGAACCGTCCTTGTTCATGATATTGATGAAGGGCAGATTGTGCCGTTTGCCCATCTCAAAATCATTCGGGTCGTGGGCTGGAGTGACCTTAACACAACCCGTTCCAAAGCTGGCATCAACCAACTCGTCGGCAATAATTGGGATCGGTCGATTCATAATGGGCAGAGTCACAGTTTTGCCGATGAGATGTCGGTAGCGATCGTCATCGGGGTTTACTGCTACGGCAGTGTCACCCAGCATCGTTTCTGGGCGGGTGGTTGCCACTTCCACATAACCCGAACCGTCCGTTAGCGGATAGCGGAAGTGCCAGAGGTGACCATTTACCTCCTGATTTTCAACCTCCAGATCAGAAACCGCCGACTGACTGGCAGGGCACCAGTTCACCAGGTAGTTTCCCCGGTAAATCAAACCCTCCTCATACAACTGATTAAAGGCTTCCACCACTGCATTCGAGAGTCCCTCATCCATAGTGAAGCGCTCCCGACTCCAATCTACAGAAAGCCCCAATCGGCGCAACTGACCGACGATGGTGCCGCCCGACTCCTCCTTCCACTGCCAGGCCCGTTTCAGATAGGCTTCCCGTCCAACATCCTGGCGCGTTTTTCCCTGGGCCTGAAGTTCCCGATCCAGAATGGTGCTGACTGCGATACTGGCGTGGTCAGTTCCGGGCAACCAGAGAGTGTTGCGCCCGATCATCCGGTGATAGCGGATCAAAACATCAATCAAAGAGTGCTCAAAGGCGTGCCCCATGTGCAAACTCCCCGTTACATTGGGCGGGGGAATCACAATACAGTAGGGTTCACCTGGGTGGTTAGGGTTTGCTTTGAACACCTGATTGGCTTCCCAGGACTTCTGCCACTTGGCTTCGGTAGTGGTAGGGTCATACTGGCTCGGCAGGTTCAGGTGGGGTGCAGTCATGGGAAGTGGACTCGGTGAAAACTCTATCAAAACTTAATGGTACTTAAGATTCTGCCACGTCAAACTCTCCCATGGCTAAGGTTGGCAGAGAGCCACAAACCTGAAATAAAGATTTCGTTTACTCCATTTCACTCAATTGGAAAAAGGGCCCTGGTTTGCCAAAATGTTCTTTGACAAAACTTAATTAATCTTCCGTAAAGACCTGCTGTCGCGATCGCCCCTGTTAGGAGACACCCAGATGGTTGAATGGATTACGAATACGATGAATTCCATGGGCTACGTGGGAATTGGACTATTGATGTTTCTAGAGAACCTCTTTCCCCCCATTCCCTCGGAACTGATCATGCCTCTGGCAGGGTTCACGGCGGCCCAGGGGAAAATGGGTTTTGAAATGGCAGTGCTGGCAGGAGTGGTCGGCACCATCCTGGGAGCCTTGCCCTGGTATTATGCGGGCAAAATTTTGGGTGAAGTTCGGTTGAGGCATTGGGCTAATCGCTACGGCAAGTGGCTGGCCCTTTCAGGTCGGGATATTGATAAAGCCAACTACTGGTTTCAGAAACACGGAAGCAGGGCCGTGTTTCTTTGTCGCCTGGTACCAGGAGTCCGTACTTTGATTTCCCTACCCGCAGGAATTAGTGAAATGCCCATCGCTCCCTTTCTGGTTTACTCAACCCTGGGGACGACGCTCTGGATTGTCTTCCTTACTGCCCTGGGTTACTTTCTGGGCAGCAATTACTACCTGGTAGAGGAGTATCTGGGTCCCGTCTCTAAATTTGTGTTGATTGGACTCGTTGTCTGGCTGGGGATCTGGGTCTTTAAGCGCAAGAGAAAACTCCGGGCTAGAAAACGGCATCTCTAAAGTAGGTAGACATCATTAATTGGAAGAAAGGGGAATGGGGTCGTTGCCCCCAGGCAAGGGGTTTCACCCCCTCCACCCCCAAAATTATCTTTAATTTAATTGCACCCAGCTACTTAAATTAGCTGGCATTTCCTACCCATCGGAAAAACCCATCACTATCTGAAAACTTCTTGCAATGGGTGAAGGATGCCTACCCTGCTACGATTTGAGCCGTAGCAATATCGCTATAGCCACTAGTACTCTATCAAATTGAATTTAACGGTTAGCGAATACCCAGGAAGTTGATGGGAGTTAAATTTTGAGGGTCTGCGACTCGTCAAAATTTTCCTGGCGGAACACTAGGCTCCGGCGGGGGTGCAGGGGTGGAACCCCTTGGGGGAAAGACCCCATGCTCCTTAAAGCCCATGTCCTGAGCAATTTGGTGATAACTACAAATAGTTCGGTACAGTTGTAGGGGATGATGTTGGCTATGTCATTGGCCACAGACAGGCCCCTTGCTGTCTGGGTGGGAAGATTCAGAATTTTTCCATAGAGTGTCCCTGAGTTGCGGTCCAGGTTTTACTACAGTCCAGGATTTTTATGAGAAACACGGAAATAGACTTACTGTCCTGGCTTTGTGCCGACTGGGTACACCTCTGCTTCCATTGTGGTTGACATGGGCAACAAGGGATACTAGATGTTTGTCTCCTGCTATGAGCGCTGGTGTTTTTTCTGGACATTTGGTGTGGTACAGCTGAGCTTTTTTTAGGAAAAGTTATTCCTGATGTTGCAAGTATTTGGTACCAATAGTGTGGGTGATTGTGGTTGCCCTATTTACACCATCCACTGTTCGCCTTGACCAAGCACGTAAATTGAACAAACGTTGAAATTTCGCGATCGCTACTGGCAGCTTATTGCATACATTCGACCCCAGGGTCGGATTATTGTTCAAGCACTGCTATGTACGTTGATTTTCATGGCGATCTGGCCCATCCTGGCAAGTTTGGCAGGCGAGATCGCCGTATCAATTGCTAAAGGGGATGTGCTGACAATCGCCCGTTTGGCGGGAATTAGCACCGTCGTCTTCTTGATCCAAAAAATTGCCCAGTATGGACAGGATTCGCTGATCGCGAAAGCATCACTGGCGATCGCCTTTGATCTACGAAAACAGGTCTATGCCCATCTTCAGCGGCTCAGCCTCAGCTACTTTGAGACCACCCAGAGCGGTGACCTGGCTTACCGATTAACGGAAGACGTCGATCGCATCGGGGAAGTGGTAAACAAGGTCTTTCACCAGTTTGTACCCAGTTTGCTACAACTGCTTGTGGTGTTGGCCTACATGATTTACCTCAACTGGCAGTTGACCCTCGCTGCCCTGATCATTGCGCCGTTAATGGCATTGCTCATCACCTTTTTTGGAGAGCAACTCCGTAAACTCTCTTTCCGCAGCCAGAGCCGCATATCCAACCTGTCCGCCATGCTGGTAGAGGTGTTCAGTGGCATGCGCCTGTTACAAGCCTTTGCAGCGGAAGATTACATGCTTGATCGCTTTAGTCGGGAGGCAGAGCGCAACCGCCGGGCTCGCTATCGGACTGAGCAACTGAAAGCGATTCAGCTTCCGGTTGTTGGTTTTCTGGAGTCGCTCAGTTTGCTGCTGCTATTGTTGCTGGGGGGCTGGCAGGTTTCCCAGCAAAACCTGACGGGTGGACAGTTTGTCAGTTACCTGACCGCCGTACTGATGCTGATTGACCCGATTTCCCTGGTGACCAGCAATTACAACGAGTTCAAGCAGGGAGAGGCATCGATTGAGCGCATCTTTGAATTGCTGGATATTCAGCCAACGGTGCTGGATCGACCGGGTGCCTTTGCGTTGCCTCCTGTTACAGGGAAGGTGGAATATCGCAACGTCAGTTTTGCCTATCAGCCCAATCAGCCTGTCCTGCGGAACCTCAGTTTGCTGGCAATGCCTGGAGAAGCGATCGCTCTGGTTGGTTCTTCTGGGGCTGGGAAATCAACCCTGGCCAATTTGCTGCCCCGCTTCTATGACCCTCAGGAAGGGCAGGTTTTAATTGATGGCATTGATATCCGCGATGTCACTTTACCCAGTTTGAGGCGGCAAATTGGTATTGTGCCCCAGGAAACCATTCTCTTTTCGGGCACGATCGCCCAAAACATTGCTTTTGGTCAGGCCGAGTTTGACCTGGACGCCGTTCAAAAGGCGGCAATGATCGCCAATGCCCATCAGTTCATTGATGAGTTTCCTCAGGGCTATCAGACCTGGGTTGGTGAACGGGGGGTGAACCTGTCGGGCGGGCAACGGCAACGGCTGGCGATCGCCCGTGCGGTGCTGCTCAATCCCCGCATTCTGATCCTGGATGAAGCGACCTCTGCCCTCGACTCAGAGTCAGAAGCCCTGGTTCAGGAAGCTCTGGAACGCCTGATGCAAAACCGCACAGTCTTCATCATTGCCCATCGTCTCGCCACCGTTCGCCGCGCCGATCGCATCCTGGTACTGGAACAGGGACGGCTGGTTGAAGCTGGAACCCATGCCGAACTGCTTGACCAGGGGGGACGGTATGCCAGGTTCTATGCCCAGCAATTTCAGGAGTAGAAGATCAGGTAGACCTGACAAGGTAATGATGAGCGGCGCTAGCCGCCATCATTAACGACTCAAAAATCATTACGATTTAGGCACTATAGCTGTCGCCAAGTTGCTTAGGACACGGGGTTTAAGGGGGGTGTGGGGACTTCCCCCCCAGCCAGGGGTGGAACCCCTGCACCCCGCCCTAAGCATGGTGGCTAAAGCTATACAGGAG